>NZ_DAIPZF010000001.1:0-95308 GCF_036782355.1 Cypionkella sp. | reverse complement strand
GCGGCAATCTCTAAAACGGGCAACATCAAAGTCTGATAATCTGGGATCGACAAATTTCCCTCCAAAACGCTCACTATTCAAAATTGATCGCGGTCCTAAGCTGCAATCATCTTTACACTTAAAAAAGCAAAGGCGGCACAAAATCCGCATCTGAACAGGCGTCTGGATGGCCTCTCCCCGCAAAGCGGGAAGAGGCGTTATCATCACACCAGATCGAAGCGATCGGCGTTCATCACTTTGGTCCATGCAGCGACGAAATCGCGCAGGAACTTTTCTTGGCCGTCGTCTTGGGCGTAAACCTCGACATAGGCGCGCAGGATCGAGTTTGACCCGAACACCAGATCAACCCGCGTCGCCGTCCACTCCATCGCCCCGGTCGCGCGGTTGCGCAGCTCGTAATGACCATCGGTGGTGGCGTGCCATGTGTAGGTCATATCGGTCAGGGCCACGAAGAAATCGGTGGTCAAAGCGCCCGCCCGATTGGTGAAGACACCATGTGCGGTGCCGCCGTGGTTGGTGCCGATCACCCGCATACCGCCGATCAGCGCGGTCATCTCATGCGCAGTCAGGCCCATCAGCTGGGTACGATCCAGCAGCAGCTCTTCGGCGCTGACGGCGTAATCGGCCTTCAGCCAGTTGCGATAGCCATCGGCCAAGGGTTCCAGCACATCAAAGGAGTCTGCGTCGGTCTGCTCGGCCGTGGCATCACCGCGACCCGGCGCGAAAGGCACCGTGATCGTGGCACCCGCTGCCTTGGCGGCCATCTCGACCCCCAGATTGCCCGCAAGCACGATCACATCGGCAAGGCTTGCGCCGGTGGCCGCTGCGATGGGCTCCAAAGCCGCCAGCACCCGCGCCAGACGTGCGGGTTCATTACCCGCCCAATCCTTTTGCGGCGCCAGACGAATGCGCGCGCCATTGGCACCGCCGCGCTGATCCGAGCCGCGATAGGTGCGCGCCGAATCCCAAGCCGTGCTGACCATATCCGAGACCGAAAGCCCCGCCGCCGCAATCTTGGCTTTGACCGCCGCCACGTCGTAATCGGTGCGGCCCGCGGGGATTGGATCTTGCCAGATCAGGTCTTCGCTTGGCACATCCGGCCCGATGTAATTGGCGCGCGGCCCCATATCGCGGTGGGTCAGTTTGAACCAAGCCCGTGCAAAGACATCGCTGAAATAGGCGGGGTCTTTGTAGAACTTTTCTGAAATCGCGCGATAGATCGGGTCGACCTTCATCGCCATATCGGCATCGGTCATCATCGGCATCAGGCGGATCGACGGGTCTTCGACGTCAACCGGCTTGTCTTCTTCCTTGATGTTGATCGGCTGCCACTGGCTGGCACCTGCGGGGGATTTGGTCAGTTCCCAGTCGTATGTGAACAAAAGATAGAAATAGCCGTTGTCCCATTGCGTCGGGTTCGTGGTCCAAGCGCCTTCGATGCCCGAGCTGACGGTGTCGCGGCCCTTGCCTTTGCCGGTTGGATTGCTCCAACCCATGCCGGCCTCTTCCAAAGCGGCGGCTTCGGGGGCGGCACCGATCAGGCTTGCATCGCCATTGCCATGCGCCTTGCCGACGGTATGGCCGCCTGCGGTCAGCGCCACGGTTTCTTCGTCATCCATCGCCATGCGCGCAAAGGTTTCGCGCACTTGGGCGGCGGTTTTCATCGGATCGGATTTGCCGTTCACGCCTTCGGGGTTCACATAGATCAAGCCCATTTGCACGGCGGCAAGCGGGTTTTCCATGGTGGCCGGATTGTCCAGATCGCCGTAGCGGCTGTCCGAGGGGGCCAGCCATTCTTTTTCAGCGCCCCAATAGGTGTCTTTTTCGGGGTGCCAGATGTCTTCGCGGCCAAAGCCAAAGCCAAAGATCTTCAGGCCCATCGACTCGTAAGCCATGTTGCCCGCCAAGATCATCAGATCGGCCCAGCTGATTTTATTGCCATATTTCCGCTTGATCGGCCACAACAGGCGGCGCGCCTTATCAAGGTTGACGTTGTCTGGCCAAGAGTTCAGCGGCGCGAAGCGCAGATTGCCCTTACCCGCGCCACCGCGACCATCGGCCAAACGATAGGATCCAGCCGAGTGCCACGCCATCCGGATCATCAAGCCGCCGTAATGGCCCCAATCTGCCGGCCACCAGTCTTGGCTTTCGGTCATCAGCGCCTTGAGGTCGGCCTTCAAAGCCTCGACATCCAGTTTTTTCAACTCTTCGCGATAGTTGAAATCGGGGCCCATCGGATTGGTCTTGCTGTCTTGCTGGTGCAAGATGTCAAGGTTCAGCGATTTTGGCCACCAAGCGGTGTTTGACGCACTGGTCACCGTATTGGCCCCATGCATCACAGGGCATTTGCCGCCCGAAGCGCGATCGTTTCCGTCCATTGCCGTCTCCGATTTTGTGAAAACTTCAAGCGGCCAAAAGCCGCCGTCCTGCACAGGCTAACAGCTCTGGTCGATAATGAAAATTTGCATTTTCTAATATCGTCGATATGCTGCGCTTATGATAGGGATCACCATTCGGCATTTGCGCTATTTCGAGGCTTTGGCGCAGCAGGGTCATTTTGGCCGTGCGGCCGATGTCTGCGCAATTTCGCAGCCTGCGCTTTCCCTTCAGATGAAAGAGCTAGAGGCGCTCTTGGGCGCGCCGCTGATCGAGCGCGGGGCGCGGCAGATCCGACTGACCGCCTTGGGCGAGGATTTTGCGCTGCGGGTGCGCGATATTTTGCGTGCGGTGGATGAATTGGGCGATTTGGCGCGCGCCTCTTCGGGGCCTTTGGTGGGGCGGCTGCGCTTGGGGGTTATCCCGACCATCGCGCCCTATTTCCTGCCGCATGTGATGCAAGGCCTGATGGCGCGCTACCCCGGGCTGGACCTGCGCCCGCGCGAGGCGATCACGCAGCGGCTGATCGAAGATCTGATTGCCGGGCGTCTGGACATGGCGATTGTGGCGCTGCCAATTTCTGAACCCAGTCTTGTCGAGGAACGGCTGTTTGACGAAGAATTCGTGCTGGTGCGCGCGCTTGCCGATGCAGATCGCCCGGTGCCAAGCCCCGACACCCTGCGCGCGATGCGGCTTTTGCTATTGGAAGAAGGGCACTGTTTTCGCGACCAGGCGCTGTCTTATTGCAACACCGCCGCCAGCCTGCCGCGCGATCTGATGGAGGGGTCGTCGCTGACAACCTTGGTGCAGATGGTGGGCGCAGGCATTGGCGTGACGCTGATCCCCGAGATGGCGCTGACGATCGAAACCCGATCTGCTCCGGTTTCGACCGCAAGGCTGGCCGCCCCGCGCCCCAGCCGCACCATCGGCATGATCTGGCGCAAGTCAAACCCGCTGGCCAGCCAATTTGGCCAGATCACCGACAGCATCCGTCAGGCCAGCGTCATTCGCTAAAGCGAGGCGCGCTTACACCGGCCAATCGCGATTGTCGGCAATCTGCTCCATCGTGATCAGCGATGTCACCGCATCCAGATCCAACCGCGCGATCAGGCGCTGATAGACGCGGTCGAAATCATTCATATCTTCGGCAATGACCTTCAACATATAGTCGTAATCCCCAGCGATACGGTAGAAATCCACCACATTTTGAATGGCCGAGACTTCTTTGCGAAAGCTGTCGAGCCAGACCTTGGAATGGTGGCGCGTGCGGATCATCACAAAAACCGTCAGGCCCAGCGCCACCGCCTTTGCGTCCAGCCGAATGGTATAGCCTTTGATGACGCCGGCCTCTTGCAAGGCCTTTAGCCGCCGCCCGCAGGCATTTTGTGACATGCCAACCTGATCGGCCAGATCACGCTGCGACAACGACCCATCGCGCTGCAAGGCACGCAGAAGGCTGCGATCAATTTGATCCATTATTGCCACCATATTCGTTCATATGAGCCATTATATGGGTATATTTTGGGAAAAATAGGGGGAATTTCGCCAAAGCTTTCGCAATACGATCAGCCTATCCCTGATCAAAGGCCCGCAGATGACCCATCCCCTTGCCCGTTTTTCAAAAACTCTTGCCGCGCCCGATCTGATCGCGCGGCTGCGCGAAGGCACGATTGGCGAAGGCCGGCGCTTTGACACGCCCTATGGCACCCGCACATTGGTTTATGCCGATTATGTCGCCTCGGGCCGCGCGCTGCGGATGGTAGAAGATTTCGTGCTGGAAGAGGTCTTGCCGATTTACGCCAACAGCCATTCCGAAGCGTCGTTTTGTGGTGCCTCTGTCACGCAGCTGCGCGAGGCCGCGCGGGCAAGCATTGCGCGGCTGTGTGGCGCGGGCGACGATTGCGCCACGATCTTTTCGGGGTCGGGGGCGACCTCGGGGTTGAACCGGACGGTGGCCTTGCTGGGCCTGCCCGAAGCGGTTGCCGCAGGCCGCGCCGTGCAGGTGTTTATTGGCCCCTACGAGCATCACTCCAACATTCTGCCCTGGCGCGAAAGCGGTGCCGAGGTGATCGAGATTGCCGAGGCCGCCAGCGGAGGCCCCGATCTGGCCGAGCTTGCGCGCGCCCTGCAACAGGCCCCCAAGGGCGCGCTGACGATTGGCAGTTTCTCGGCGGCCTCGAACGTTTCGGGCATTCTGACCGACACCGATGCGGTGACGCGGCTGCTTAAGGCGCATGGCGCGCTGGCGGTTTGGGATTATGCCGGCGCTGGCCCCTATATCGCGATCTCGATGGGCGCAGGCGATGCGCGCAAAGATGTGGTCGCGGTTTCAGCGCATAAGTTCATCGGCGGGCCTGCGGCTTCGGGCGTCTTGATCCTGCGTAAATCGGCGCTTGCACGCGCCAAGCCCAGCCAACCCGGCGGCGGCACGGTGCGCTTTGTCTCGCCTTGGGGGCATGATTACGCCAGTGATGTCGAGGCGCGCGAAGAGGCGGGCACGCCCAATGTCATCGGCGACATTCGTGCCGCCTTGGCCTTTATGGTCAAAGACGCCATCGGGCAGGATTATATCGACGCGCGCCACGCGGCCCACCTGCAGCGCGCCCGCACGGCTTGGGCGGCGCAGCCTGCAATCACCATTCTGGGCCATGCCACAGCGCCGCGCCTGCCGATCTTTTCGCTGCTGATCAAAGCGCCGCAAGGCTATGTCGATCCGCAGGTCTTTACCCGCGCGCTGTCCGATCAGTATGGCATCCAAGCCCGTGGCGGCTGCGCCTGTGCAGGGCCCTACGGCCACCGCCTGCTGGGCATCGACCGCGCAACCTCGGATCAAATGCGCGCAGCGATCCTGTCGGGTGACGAGACCAACAAGCCCGGCTTTACGCGGCTGAATTTCTCGGCGCTGATGCCGGATGAGAAAGCCGATTTCATCATAAACGCGGTCAGCGCCTTGGCGGGTGCCCAGCAATCCCTGCGCTGCGCGGGCTAGGCCCTTGCGGCCAACCGCCCCGAAGTGCTTGATACGTCAAAGCCAAGGGAGGCCCTAATGTCAAAACCGCGCGCCCGCGATCTGGGTCTGCCTTTCGCCGGGCAAACCGGCCCGCTGAACGCCATCACCGATGTGGCAGGCGTGCGGGTTGGCATGACCACGTTGCGCGATCCCGAATGCGGCATCTGCACCGGCGTCACCGCCATTCGCCCGCGCGATGATGCAGGCCTGCCGGTGCCGGTTTGGGCGGGGCATTATGCGCTGAATGGCAATGGCGAGATGACGGGCACGCATTGGATCGACGATGCGGGCTATATGATTGGGCCGATTTGCATCACCAATACCCACGGCGTCGGGGCTGTGCATCATGGGGCGTCAAAATGGATGCTGCGCCAATATGCCCAGTTTTTTGACACCGAACATGGCTGGGCGATGCCCGTGGTGGCCGAAACCTATGATGGCGTGCTCAATGACATCAACGCCTTTCATGTCACCCCAGAGCATACCATCGCAGCGCTAGAGGCGGCAAGCTTTGGCCCCGTGGCCGAGGGGGCCGCGGGCGGTGGCACCGGCATGATCGCCTATCAGTTCAAGGCGGGCACCGGCACCGCGTCGCGCCGGTTTGTCATCGGGGATCAAACCTATACCATCGGCGCTTTGGTGCAGGCCAACCATGGCCGCCGCGCCGATTTTCAGATTTTGGGCCGCGCCATCGGTGCGCTGATGCCGCTGACAGACCCCCTGCCCGCACTGCCGCAAAAGGAAATGGGGTCAATCATCGTGGTGCTGATCACCGATGCGCCGCTGTCGGGGCTGTCGCTGCGCCAAGTCGCCAAACGCGCCGCCATCGGCATTGGTCGGGGTGGCACGGCGGGGGGCAATTCTTCGGGCGATATCTTTTTGGCGCTGTCTACCGCCAACCCCGGCCCGATGCCGCAGCACGCAGGCGCGGTTCTGACCAAGACCGAGATCAATGGCGAGATGATAGATCCGCTTTATATGGCAGCGGTGCAGGCGGTCGAGGAATCGGTGGTCAATGCCATCGTCGCGGGCGAAGACACGCCCAGCTTTAAACCCGCGGGGCATATCGTGCCCGGCATTGATACTGCCCAGCTAAAGGCTTTGTTCTGATGTTTGATCTGGTGATCTTTGATTGCGACGGAGTCTTGATCGATTCTGAAATCATCTCGGCCAATATGCTGATCGCCGAGCTGGCCAAGCTGGGGGTCGAGATCGACCTTGCCTATGTCGCGCGCCACTTTCTGGGCCGCAGCTATCCAACCGTGATGGAAACCATTCGGCGCGAGTTTCACTTGACCCTGCCCAGCGAGTTCGAGGCCAACTACCGCGCCAAGCTGCTGCAAACCTTTGAGACCGAGCTGCAAGTGATGCCGCATGTGGCCGAGGTGATTGCAGCGCTGCGCCTGCCCTATTGCATTGCCACCTCGTCAAGCCCGATGCGTGCGGCGAAATCGCTGGCGATGGTCGGGCTGGGGCATTTGGTGGGGGACGGGCTTTTCACCTCGACCATGGTGGCCAAGGGCAAGCCCGCGCCAGATCTGTTCTTGCACGCGGCGACACAAATGGGCGCGAATCCTGCCCGCTGTTTGGTGATTGAAGACAGCCTGACCGGCATTCGCGCGGCGCGTGCGGCAGGCATGGCGGTTTGGCGCTTTACCGGCGGCAGTCATCTGAAAAACCATCTGCCCGAGGAACCCGAAGACGCCCGCCCCGACTTGCGGTTTGCATCCTTTGCAGAATTCTACCAAATTGCGCCCGAATTGAAGGTGCCCCAATGAGCCGAGCAGACGCAGAACCCAGCCTGACCGACGACGCCGCCCGCGCGGGCTGGCTTTATTATGTCGGCGGCATGACGCAGGATCAAATCGCCTCCGAGCTGGGGATTTCGCGGCAACGCGCCCAGCGTCTTGTCAGCCGCGCTATGGCCGAGGGGCTGATCCATGTGCGCCTGAACCATAAGATCGGCGCCTGCTTTGATCTGGAAAGCGCGCTTTGTGATCGCTTTGGCCTATTGCGCTGCCGTGTCGCCCCCAGCATTGGCGCAGGCGCAGATGCCGCGCGCGCGATTGCGCCTGCCGCGGCGGCCGAGCTAGAGCGCTATTTGCGCCTGCCAGACCCGCAAGTGATCGCCTTTGGCACGGGTCGGGCGCTGCGGGCGATGGCAGAACAGTTCACGCCTTCGGAACAAGCGCCGCAACATCGCATCGTTTCCCTGCTTGGTAATATTTCTCCAGATGGGTCGGCCACTTTATTTGATGTGATTAGCCGCATCGCAGAAAAGCTGATGGCCCCCTATTATCCGATGCCAGTTCCGGTGATTTCTGACACGCCGGAAGAGCGGGCGTTCTTTATGCGGCTGCGTCCGGTGCAGACGGTGTTTGACTTGGCCCGCCGCGCCGATGTGACCTTTGTGGGTGTCGGTCAAATGGGGCGGGATGCCCCACTTGCGATGGATGGCTTTGTCTCGGCCGAGGTGCTGGCCGAGCTGCAAGCTTTGGGCGCAGCTGGGGAAATTGGCAGTTGGGTCTATGACGCCAAAGGCCGCTATATCGACACGCCGCGCAATGCTTTGGTCGGCGGCGTTCAGGTCGAGGCAGGGCAATCCAAACCGGTGATCGCCGTGGCCGCAGGGGCCAATAAGGTGCGCGCCATTCATGCCGCCCTGCTAGGTCGCATCGTCAACAGCCTTGTGACAGACGAGGATACGGCGCGCGCGATTCTGGCATTAAACTAGGGCTTTTACCGCCTCCATAGGATGCAACTGCAGCGAAAGTCTGGGGTTGACGAATCACATGCTGATGTGAGCAATTACCCAGTAAGCGATGATTTGCTCATTCGCTGCTTAGGGAGGAATACCATGAATAAGACGCTCCGCGCGCTGCTTGGCGCGACGGCTCTGCTTACCCTCGCGGGGGCTGCGGCAGCCGAAACGACGATCACTGTTGCAACCGTAAACAACGGCGACATGATCCGTATGCAAGGCCTGATGGACGACTTTTACGCCAAGAACCCCGACATCAAAGTCGATTGGGTCACCTTGGAAGAGAACGTTCTGCGCCAGAAAGTCACCACCGACATCGCCACCAAAGGCGGCCAGTTCGATGTGCTGACCATCGGCACCTATGAGGTTCCAATCTGGGGCAAGCAAGGCTGGCTGGTTGGCCTGAATGATCTGCCCGCAGAATGGGACAAAGCTGACCTTCTGCCCGCAATCGCTGGCGGTCTGACCGTTGATGGCGAGCTTTATGCAGCGCCTTTCTACGGCGAATCTTCGATGGTGATGTACCGCAAAGACCTGATGGAAGCCGCTGGCATGACCATGCCAGACGCACCAACTTGGGCAGACATCAAAGCCGCAGCGGCTGCGATGACCGACAAGTCGAAAGAACAGTATGGCATCTGCCTGCGCGGCAAGGCCGGCTGGGGCGAGAACATGGCCTTCTTGACCGCCATGTCGAACTCTTATGGCGCCAAGTGGTTTGACGAAAGCTGGAACCCACAGTTCGACGGCGCGGCTTGGAAAGCAACGCTGACCGATTACCTCGAGCTGATGAACAACTACGGCCCTCCAGGTGCGTCGAACAACGGCTTTAACGAGAACCTCTCGCTGATGCAGACCGGCCATTGCGGCATGTGGATCGACGCCACGGTTGCGGCCTCTTTCGTGACCGGCAAAGACAGCCAGGTTGCGGATAAAATGGGCTTTGCTTTGGCACCCGACAACGGTCTGGGCAAGCGCAGCAACTGGCTTTGGGCTTGGTCCTTGGCCATTCCAGCTGGCACCGAGAAAGTAGACGCGGCCAAGACCTTTGTCGCTTGGGCAACCTCGAAAGAGTATACCCAGCTTGTCGCCTCGAAAGAGGGCTGGGCAAACGTGCCACCAGGAACCCGGACCTCGCTTTACGAGAACCCCGAGTATCAAAAGGTGCCTTTCGCCAAGATGACGCTGGACAGCATCAACTCGGCTGATCCAACCAACCCAACCGTGGATCCGGTGCCTTATGTCGGCGTGCAGTTTGTCGCTATTCCTGAATTCCAGGGCATGGCAACGGCAACCGGCCAGCAGTTCTCGGCAGCGCTTGCTGGCACGACCTCGCTGGACGATGCTTTGGCGGCAAGCCAAGAGTTGGCCAAGACTGAAATGACCAAAGCTGGCTACATTAAGTAAGCCTGCTGATCTGCGGGGCCGAACCTCCCAAGGCGGCCCCGCACCCTTTTTTATTCCCCAAAGCGCCACTGCCCGAAGGAGCCCCCGATGGCCACCGCCCATTCTCGCATCGCTGCGCGCCTGATGGTTTCACCCGCCGTTATCCTGCTTTTGCTGTGGATGATCGTGCCGCTGGGGATGACGATCTATTTCTCGTTCCTGCGTTACAACCTGCTGAACCCCGGGATGGAGAGTTTTGCAGGTTTCGATAACTACTACTATTTCCTGACCAATGCCGCGTTTTGGACCGCGCTTTGGAACACCATCGCGCTGGTGCTGGGCGTGCTGACGATCACGATTTTTGGCGGCATTGCGCTGGCGCTGCTGCTGGATCAACCGATGTGGGGTCAAGGCATTGTCCGCATCATGGTGATCGCACCCTTCTTCGTCATGCCCACGGTTTCGGCGCTGGTGTGGAAGAATATGTTCATGAACCCCGTCAACGGCATGTTCGCCCATATCGCCAAGGCGCTTGGCTGGACGCCCTATGATTTTCTGGCGCAATCGCCGCTATTGTCGATCATCGGCATTGTGGCTTGGGCTTGGCTGCCGTTTTCAACGCTGATCCTGCTGACGGCGCTGCAAAGTCTCGACCGCGAGCAACAAGAGGCCGCCGAGATGGATGGCGCTTCGGTTCTGGCGCGGTTTCGCTATCTGACGCTGCCGCATCTGACCCGCGCGATCACTGTGGTGATCCTTATTCAAACTATCTTTCTGCTGTCGGTCTTTGCTGAAATCCTTGTCACCACCAATGGTGGACCGGGCACAGCAACCACCAACCTGACCTACCTTGTCTATGCGCAATCCTTGCTCAGCTATGACGTAGGCGGCGGCTCCGCTGGTGGCATCATGGCCGTCATCCTCGCAAACATCGTTGCCTTCTTCCTGATGCGGATGATTGGCAAGAACCTGGAGGCCTGAGCCATGGCGCGCAAAATCACTACAAATCGCAAGCTGGCGATGACAGTCTTGGCTTGGACCATCGGGTTTTTGATCTTCTTTCCGATCCTGTGGATCTTTTTGATGAGCTTTAAATCCGAAGCCGATGCGATCAAATCACCGTTTCAAATGCTGGCGGCCCCTTGGGGTCTGGAAAGCTACGCCGAGGTGCAGACACGGTCTAACTATACGCGGTTTTTCCTGAACTCGGTGGTGCTTTCGGTTGGCTCGACGCTGCTGGCGCTGGCGATTGCGATCCCTGCGGCTTGGGCCATGGCCTTTGTGCCGGGCAAGCGCACCAAGGATCTGTTGATGTGGATGCTGTCGACCAAGATGATGCCCGCTGTGGGGGTTTTGGTGCCGATGTATCTGATCTTTCGCGACCTGCATTTGCTGGACACCCGCACAGGGCTTGTCATCGTGATGACGCTGATCAATCTGCCGATCGTGATCTGGATGCTTTATACCTATTTCAAGGAAATCCCTGGCGAAATTCTGGAAGCCGCACGGATGGATGGCGCAAATCTACGCTCGGAAATCCTGTATATCCTGACGCCAATGGCCGTGCCGGGCATCGCTTCGACCATGCTTTTGAACATCATCCTTGCTTGGAACGAGGCGTTCTGGACGCTGCAACTGACCACCTCCAAGGCGGCACCGCTGACACAGTTCATCGCCAGCTATTCCTCACCCGAGGGGCTGTTTTACGCCAAGCTTTCCGCGGCCAGCACAATGGCCATCGCTCCTATCCTAATCCTTGGCTGGTTCAGCCAGAAACAACTCGTCCGGGGCTTGACCTTCGGCGCGGTGAAGTGAGGTCAAAATGGGCAAGATAACCCTAAATTCCGTTCATAAATCCTTCGGCGACGTCGATGTGATCCCTTCGATTGATCTGGAAATCAACGACGGCGAATTCGTGGTCTTTGTCGGGCCTTCGGGCTGTGGCAAATCCACTTTGCTGCGGCTGATTGCAGGGCTAGAGGATACCACCTCGGGCAGCATTCAGATCGACGGCAAAGACGCCACTGACCTGCCGCCCGCCAAGCGTGGCCTTGCGATGGTGTTTCAGTCCTATGCGCTTTATCCGCATATGAGCGTGCGCAAAAACATCATGTTCCCGCTGAAAATGGCGGGGATGGATCCGGCCGAGGCCGAAGCGCGTGTGGCCAATGCGGCCAAGGTGCTGAACCTGACAGACTATCTGGACCGCAAACCCGGGCAGCTTTCGGGCGGGCAGCGCCAGCGCGTGGCGATTGGCAGGGCGATTGTGCGCGAACCTTTGGCGTTTTTGTTCGATGAACCGCTGTCGAACCTTGACGCAGCCCTGCGGGTCAATATGCGGCAGGAAATCTCGGAACTGCATCAGACGCTGAAAACCACGATGATCTATGTGACCCATGATCAGGTCGAAGCGATGACCATGGCCGATAAGATCGTGGTGCTACAAGCGGGCCGGATCGAACAGGTCGGCAGCCCGATGGAGCTTTATCACTCCCCCGCCAACGTCTTTGTTGCGGGCTTTATCGGCTCGCCCAAGATGAACCTGATCACCGGCCCCGAAGCCGCCAAGCATAACGCCAGCACCATTGGCATTCGCCCCGAACATCTGCTGATTGATCCAGATGGGCCGTGGCAAGGCGTGGTTGGTCTGGCCGAACGGCTTGGCTCTGACACCTTTTTGAAGATCGCGGTCGAAGGCATGGACCCGATCACCCTGCGCGCCGACGGTGATCTGACGCTGCGGCATGGCGATAAGATCGGTCTTGCCCCGATGATGGCCAAACTGCACCGCTTTGGCCCCGACGGAAAGGCATTGGTATGAGACTTGCTGGCAAAACAGCGCTGATCACCGGGGCTGCGCGCGGCATCGGTCTTGAATTTGCGCGGGCCTACATTGCCGAAGGCGCGCGGGTCGCCCTTGCCGATATCAACGCCGAGGCGGTGGCAAAAGCAGCGGCCGAGCTTGGCCCGCAGGCGATTGGCATTCAGATGGATGTCACCGCACAGGCCTCGATCGACGCCGGTTTTGACGCGGCGATTGCCCAGATGGGGCAGTTGGATATCTTGATCAACAACGCGGCGCTGTTTTCAGCCGCGCCCATTGCCGAGATCACCCGCGCCGATTATGACCGTTTGTTCGCTGTCAATCTGGCCGGCACGATCTTTTGCACCCAAGCCGCCGCCCGCCATATGGTGGCACGCGGTCAGGGCGGCAAGATCATCAATATGGCCAGCCAAGCCGGCAGGCGCGGCGAGGCGCTGGTTGGCGTTTACTGCGCCAGCAAGGCGGCGGTGATCTCGTTTACGCAATCGGCGGGGCTGGATCTGATCCGCCACGGCATCAACGTCAATGCTATCGCGCCCGGTGTGGTGGATGGCGATCATTGGGACGGGGTCGATGCGTTTTTCGCCAAATATGAAAACCGCAAAGCCGGTGAGAAAAAGAAACTGGTCGGCGAGGCGGTGCCCTTTGGCCGGATGGGTCGCGCAGGCGATCTGACCGGAATGGCGGTTTTCCTTGCGACCCCCGAGGCAGAATACATCGTCGCGCAATGCTTTGGTGTCGATGGTGGGAATTGGATGGCATGACTATGAATAAAGCTTCACAAACCATGGCCCTGCCCCGCTATGACCGCAGCGCGCTGACAGCGGGCATCGTGCATATCGGCTTGGGCAACTTTCACCGTGCGCATATGGCGGTCTATCTGGACGATCTGTTTGCGATGGGTCTGGCGCAGGATTGGGCGATTATCGGCGCAGGCGTGCGCGCAGGCGACGCCGCCATGCGCGAGGCGCTGATCGCGCAAGACTGTCTGTCCACGGTGATCGAACTTGATCCCGCAGGCAAATCGGCGCGGCGCATTGGCGCGATGATCGACTTTGTGCCAGTGCAAGACGACAATGCCGCGCTGATCGCGGCGATGGCGCGGCCTGAAATCCGCATTGTGTCGCTAACGGTGACCGAGGGCGGCTATTTCATCGACCCCGCCACAGGTGCCTTTGACCCCACCGACCCCGAGATCATCGCCGATGCCGCAAACCCGCATCGCACGGCTTTTGGCGCGATCATCGCCGCGTTAAAGCTGCGCCGTGCGGCAGGAATCCAGCCCTTTACCGTGATGTCTTGCGACAATCTGCCCGGCAACGGCCATGTCGCACAATCTGCCGTGGTCAGCCTTGCGCGGCTGTCAGACCCGACGCTGGCCGATTGGATCAAGGCCAATGTCGCCTTTCCAAACGGCATGGTTGACCGCATTACCCCCGCCACCGGCCCGCGCGAGCGCGCGATGGCGCAGGCTTTTGGTGTCAGCGATCCGGTGCCCGTGACCTGCGAGCCGTTCCGGCAATGGGTGCTGGAAGACAGCTTTCCCGCAGGCCGCCCGCCGCTGGAACAGGTCGGCGTCACCTTCACCCCGCATGTCCATGCCTATGAGGCGATGAAGATCCGCATTCTGAACGGCGGCCATGCCACAATCGCCTATCCTGGCGGGCTGCTGGACATTGAATATGTGCATGAAGCCATGGCGCATCCGCTGATCTTGGGCTTTTTGAACAAGCTGGAGTTGACCGAGATTATTCCGACGGTGCAGCCGGTGCCAAACACCGATCTGGCCGGCTATTACGCCAAGATCGTCGAGCGTTTCTCCAACCCCGAGGTCGCCGATACCGAGCGGCGGCTGTGTCTGGATGGCTCGAACCGCCAGCCCAAGTTCATCGTGCCCGCTTTGCGCGATGCGCTGGCGCAGGGGAAATCTTGCGATGGTTTGGCGCTGGTTTCGGCGCTGTGGTGCCGCTATTGCGCCGGTGTGTCGGACAACGGCACGGTGATTGCGCCCAATGATCCAAGTTGGGATACATTGCAGGCCATTGCAAAACCGGCGCAGACAAAGCCGCAGCTTTGGCTTGAACAGCGGGCGATCTATGGCGATCTGGCTGAACATCCGATCTTTGCCGCCAGCTTTGCCGCCCAAGTGGCGATGATCCGCGATCACGGCACCGAAGCGGCTTTGCGCGCCTATATCGGCTGAACAAGGGCTGTGCGCTGCTGCGGACTTCTCAGCGCGCAGCCAAGCGCCTATGCTTAGGGTCTTTGCACAGGAGCCTTTGCGATGATCCAACTTGGCCTAGACAGCTTTGGCGATGTGACCCAAGACGCGCAGGGCCTGGCGCTGCCGATGGATCAGGTGCTGCGCGATGTCGTTGAACAGGCGGTTGTGGCCGATCAGCTGGGCATCGACTTTATAGGTCTTGGCGAACATCATCGCGCCGATTTCGCGATTTCTGCGCCCGAGATTGTGCTGGCCACCATCGCAGGCCGCACCAGCCATATTCGTTTGGGCTCTGCGGTGACGGTGCTGTCAACCGATGACCCCATTCGGGTGTTTCAACGCTTTTCCACCCTGAACGCGCTGTCGCATGGCCGCGCCGAGGTGATCTTGGGCCGTGGGTCTTTCACCGAAAGCTATGGCCTGTTTGACCATCGGCTGGAGGATTACGAGGTTTTGTTCGAGGAAAAGCTGGACATCTTTGCCCAGCTTGTGCGCCAGCCCAGCCTGACTTGGGCGGGGCAAATTCGTGGACCGTTGACCGATCAAGTGGTCTATCCACCGCTGGGGCCAGAGGGTCTGGTGACTTGGGTCGGGGTTGGCGGCAGCCCTGAATCCGTGGTGCGGGTGGTGCGGCAAGACCTGCAACTGATGCTGGCGATCATCGGCGGCGACCCGCGCCGCTTTGCGCCCTATATTGACCTGTATCATCGCGCCGTGGCGCAGCTTGACAGGCCAACCCGCCCGATCGGCATTCATTCCCCCGGCTTTGTTGCGGCCACGGATGAAGAGGCGATCGAGCTGCAATGGCCCGCCTATCAAAGCATGTTTGGCCGTATTGGCCGCGAGCGGGGCTGGCCGCCGACCACCAAGGAAAACTATCTGAACGAGATCCGCCACGGCTCGCTTTATGTCGGATCCCCCGAGACCGTGGCGCGCAAGATTGCCGCCACCATCCGCGATCTAAAGGTGCAGCGCTTTGATCTGAAATATGCCACGGGGCCGGTGTCGCATGGGCATTTGCTAAGATGTCTGGAGCTTTACGGCGAAAAGGTCATCCCGATGGTCCGCGATCTGTTGGCGCATTAATCGCTACAGCCGAAAGCCTTCGGGGATGGCATCTTGGCCGGTCAGCACCAGATCGGCCATCACCTCGGCCAGTTTTGGCGCCATGCCAAAGCCGATCTTAAAGCCACCGTTCAGCACGAAATGCCCCGCCCGCCCGGGCCATGCGCCGATCAGCGGCGCGCGCGTGCTGGCCCTTGGCCGCACGCCCGCCCAACGCTCGATCACCTCGGCCTGCGCCAGCACCGGCAGGGCGGCCCGCGCCTTGGCGATCAGCGCCTCAAGCTGGGCGTCAACGGCAGCGCCATCGTCAAAGCGGTTTTCCGAGGTCGATCCAATCGCCACCGTGCCATCGGCATGTGGCACCAGATGCAGCCCATCGACAAAAAGCTGCGGCAGATCTTGCGCGTCAAACCGCAACAGCGCCGCTTGACCTTTGACGCCAGAGCCGACCACGCGGCCCAGATCCTGCGACAGCGCTTGCAAGCCTGCCGCCCCCGTGGCCCAAACCACCGCGCCTTGATCTGCGGCCTCGCCGATCACCACCTCGGCCCCCGCCGATTGCAAGGCCGCCACCAAGGCCTGCGCGGCCATGCGCGGATGCAGCCGCGCACTTAGCGTATCTTGCACCAAAAACCCCGAGGGCGAGACGGGCTCCCAAGCAGCCCCGGTTGCGGGCAGCACCCGCCAGTCCGCACGGCCCTGCCACAGATCAGCTGCCGTCAGCGCGCGGGCCCGCGCCAGATCGACCGCCGCCTGATCGGCCAAGGGCTGCAACCGCCCGACAGCGCCATAGCCTGTGTCCATCCCCGAGGCCGCCGTCACCCCGCCCCACCACGCGGCGGCCATCAGCAGGCTTTCCAGCTGGAACGCCTTCTTTTCATTCCAGTTTTCGGGCACATGCGGGCTAAGTGCGCCGACAATCCCGCCCGAAGACCCCGCGCCGATATGCGCCGTCTCGATCACCCGCACCTTTGCGCCGCGCTTTACAGCCGCCCAAGCCATCGACAGCCCGAAGATCCCTGCCCCCCGCACTGTCAGATCAACTCTTGCCATTCGCGCCTGCCTTATCCATGGTCCGTTTGACCCAAGGCATAAGACAAATGACACCCCCCGAACAGAGCAAGCTTGACTGGAAAGACGGGGTGATCCCGGTCTCGACGCAATTCAATGACCCGTATTTTTCCATGAACGACGGGCTGGCGGAAACGCGGCATGTGTTTTTGGCGGGCAATGATCTACCGGCGCGGCTGCGCGATGGCTTTCATATTGCCGAACTGGGCTTTGGCACCGGGCTGAATCTGCTGGCGCTGTGTTTGCTGAACCCCGCCCAAGCCATCCGGTTCACCAGCTTTGAAGCCTTTCCGCTGGCCGCAGCAGACATCGCCCGCGCGCTGGATCATTTCCCGCAAGCCCGCGCGATTGCCGAGCCGTTTTTGCAGCAATGGGCGGCGGGGCAGACCACGCTGACACTGGGCAATGTCACGGCCGAGATCATCCTTGGCGATGCGCGCGACACTCTGGCGCTTTGGCAAGGTAAGGCCGATGCGTGGTTTCTGGATGGGTTTTCGCCCGCCAAAAACCCCGAACTATGGTCGCCCGAGATTTTGGCGCAAGTGGGCCTGCACACGGCGTCCAAGGGCACATTCGCCACCTACACCGCCGCAGGCCATGTGCGCCGTGGCTTGGCGGATGCAGGCTTTAGCGTAGAACGCCGCGCCGGACACGGGCGCAAACGTCATATGTCCACCGGAGTGCTGGCATGAAATCGAACCCGCGTCGCGGCATCTTTTTGATGATCGCGGCTGTTGCCGCCTTTGCCGCCCAAGATGGATTTTCGCGGCATTTGGCGGAAAGCTATAACACCTTGATGGTGATTATGGTGCGCTATTGGTTCTTTGCGGGCTTTGTGCTGATCTTGGCGCTGCGGCGTCCCGAAGGTCTGCGCGCGGCGGTGCGCTCAAGCCATTTGGGCGCGCATGTGATCCGCTCAGTCCTTTTGGTGGCCGAGATTTGCATCATCGTTTACGGCTATACCCAGATTGGCCTGATCCATTCGCATGCCATCTTTGCGGTCTGCCCGCTGCTGGTGGTCGCCCTCTCCGGCCCAATCTTGGGCGAGAGGCTAAGTTGGCAACGCTGGGCTGCGGTGGCCACGGGGTTGATCGGGGTGCTGATCATCCTACAGCCGGGGGTGGGGGTGTTCAGTTGGGCCGCGCTGTTGCCGCTGGCCGCCGCCTTTAGTTTTGCGACATATTCGGTGCTGACCCGCCTGACCACGCGCGACGAGGCGACCTTTCCGGCGCTGTTCTGGCCCGGAGTGATTGGGGCTGTGATCATCACGGCGATTGGCCTGCCGAATTGGCAGCCGATCCAAGGTGCTGACCTTGGGTTCTTGCTGATCTATGCCTGTATCTCGATCTTTTCGCATTGGCTTTTGCTGAAATGCTACGAGGTGGCCGAGGCCTCTTCGGTGCAGCCCTTTGCCTATTTGCAGATCGTCTTTGTCTCGATCATCGGGGTCAGCCTTTATGGCGAAACCGTTGCCCCTGCTATGGTGGCAGGCACCGCCCTGATCGTTGCGGCAGGGATTTATGCGCTGTGGCACACCAACCGACACACAAAGGCAGCGCTATGAGCCAGATGAAAACCACCCAAAACCTGCGCGCAGGCATTTGGCTGATGATCGCCACAACCTTTGTCTTTGCGATGCAAGACGGCATCTCGCGGCATCTGGGCAGCAATAACTCGATCTTTATGGTGGTGATGCTGCGGTTTTGGTTCTTTGCCGTCGTGGTCACGATTATGGCCGCGCGCGCGCCCGAAGGCTTTCGCGCGGCGATTGCCACCAATCATCTTGGCATTCAGCTGATCCGTGGCCCGCTGTTGGCGCTTGAGGTCTGTGTGATGGTGCTGGGGTTTGTCAAACTGGGACTGATCGAGTCGCATGCGGTGTTTACCTGCGCGCCTTTGGTGGTGGCGGCGCTGTCGGGGCCGATTTTGGGCGAAAAGGTCGGCTGGCGACGCTGGGCCGCGATTGGCGTTGGCTTTTTGGGTGTGCTGGTGATTTTACAGCCGGGCTTTGCGGTGTTTTCGCCTTGGGCGCTGGTGCCGCTGCTGGCTGCGGTGCTGTTTGCGCTTTATGCGCTGCTGACGCGGTCGGTGGCGCGCGGCGACAGCGCCTCGGTCAGCTTTTTCTGGACAGGCATCACCGGAGCCATCGCGATGACGCCGATCGGCCTGTGGTCAATGCATCCGATGACCGCGCCCGATTGGGGCTGGATGGCGCTTTTGTGCTGCACTGCGATGATCGGGCATAATCTGTTCATCAAATCCTATGCCGTCGCCGAAGCCTCTGCGGTGCAGCCCTTTGCCTATTTCCAGCTGGCCTTTGCCTCGGCGCTGGCGATTGTGGTGTTTGGCGAAGACCTGAAGGCGCATGTGATCTTGGGGGCGGCGATTGTGGTGGCGGCAGGGCTGTTCACCATTTGGCGGCAAAGGGTGAACGAGGCCAAGCTTAGCGACCCGTCAGCTCGGAAGTAATCCGAACTGGGGTCGAGGCGCCTTTTAGCCGACCGCGATAGATCACCACGCCTTCGCTGACCCGCATCACATAGGTGCGGGTTTCGCCAAAGGGGATGGTTTCGACCCAATCAACAATATCAACCTTCGGATCACGCGGATCGCCAAACCGCTCGATCCATTGCCGAGGCCGCCCCGGCCCCGCGTTATAGCCCGCCGCAATCAGCGCAATCGAAGGGCCATGTTCGCCAATCAGCTTGGCCAAAAACGCCGAGCCCATGCGCACGTTAAACGCAGGGTCGGTGGTCAGCCGCGATGCGGTAAAGCTTTCGCCCTGCTGCTTGGCCACCATTTGCGCGGTGGCGGGCAGCAATTGCATCAGCCCCCGCGCGTCGGCATGGCTGCGGGCGTTGGGGTCAAATTCGCTTTCGCGCCGCGAGATTGCCAAGGCAAGCGCGCGGCTGACGGGCAGATTGTCGGGCACGAAATCCGGCACCGGAAAATAGGCGCGTGGCAGGATCAACCCGCGCTCGGCGGCAGCTTTGCCAACCAGCACCGCGACATGCGGTTGATCCAAGCGCAGCGCCAGATCACCCAGATCGGACATTTCCTTATCCGACAGGGTTTCGCCCACTTGCAGGAAAAACCGCTTAGCCAGCGTCAGATCGCCTGCATCCAGCAGCGCACGCGCGGCGGCAAGCACGCTTGACTGCGCAAAGCTGGCGGTTTTCCAGCCTGCATCCGGCTCGCCCACATTGACCAAAGCGGGGTCCAGCGACAGGCCCAGATGTTCTGCTGCAAGCAGGCCATAATAGGCGGTTTGATACTGCGCCGCGCGGGCAAAGGCTGCGGTTGCCCCCGCCTTATCGCCAGCAGCCTCCAGCGCACGGCCCATCCAGTAATCGGCGCGCGCCAGACTGATCGGGGTGCCGACGGCGGTTTTCAAATGCTTGAAATGCTTGACCGCCAAGGCCGGATCATTCAGCTCGCGCAGCGCGACAAAGCCCGCCAGAAATTCCAGATCGGCATAATCAGCGCCCTCGGCCTCGGTCAGCTGATGGCCTGCTGCGACGCGATAGGCGTCTTTGGCCTTGCCCTGCCGGAACAAGATGCGCACCAGATCAGCCCGCCTGCCGGCCCAAGCCGCAGGATCGCCCAGCGCCGGTTTGCTGTCTGAAACCTGCAAGATCAGCTTGGCCGCATCATCATATCGGTCGGCGCGCATGCGGTAGGTATAGCGTTCATAGGCCAGCCCCGGATCGCCCAGCCGCGACTTGGGCACTGCCGAAGTCAGCTTGACCGCCGATGCGCTGTCAGAGCGCAGGGCCATGCGGGCCAAGGCCAGCGCTTGCCAGTCTTTGGACACCCGCGGCAGCATCCGCTCGGCCTCGGCACGCCGGCCACCGTCCCATAGGATGCGGTCCAGCCGCACCTCATGCGCAAGCTTCAGCACCTCGCCTTGCAGCGCAAGCATGGCCGATTCATCCGCGGCATCGAACTTCAACGTGGTCCAGCCGCGATAGGCCTCGGCCTCGGCCTCTTGGCTGCGGCCTTGCGCCATCAGCGCCTGCACCATGGCGACCGAACCCTTGCCTGTGCCGGGTTTGTCCGCGCCAAAATAGGCCAAGACCCGCGCCGGATCGGTCGAGCGGGCCACCGCCACCTCGCCCTTTTGTTTCAGAAGCGGCAGGCCGGGCCAATCGGGATGACGCGCCAAAAACGCCTCGTAATCGCCAAGCTTGCCTTGGCCATCGCGCAGCCATTGCCACAAGATCACATCGCCGCCCGATGGGCCTGCACCCTGTGCTGCCTGCAAGGCCGTGGTCCAATCGCCCGCATCGGCGGCCTTCAGCGCCTGCGCCAGCGATGCGGTCGCATCACCGCGCGCAATGGTTGCCATGCTTGCGGTCAGGACAAGGAAACTTAGGGTTCGGGTGACCGCTTTTGCGATCTTGTTTATGCTGCTGCTCATGCGACAATTCTGCCGCAAATGCGACGGTCTCACAAGCCACAAGCCTGTGAGACGCCCGATCTTTCGGCGAAACCACGCCCATGCTTGGCAAAAGCCGCGCAGGCAGTTAGGTAGAAGCCGTTCACAATCGGGCGATTCAGAAATGCCCCCTATCGGAGACGCGTGCCATGATCAAAGGGTCCCTTCCCGCACTGGTTACGCCGTTTAAAAACGGCGAGCTTGATCTGGTGACGCTGAAGAAACTTGTCGAATGGCATATCGCCGAAGGATCGAACGGTTTGGTTCCCGTGGGCACCACTGGCGAAAGCCCGACGCTCAGCCATGAAGAGCATCAAAAGGTTATCGAAGTGGTGGTCGAGACCGTTGCAGGCCGCATTCCGGTGATTGCAGGTGCTGGGTCGAACAACACCGCCGAGGGTCTTTCGCTGATGCGCCACGCCGAAAAGGTCGGGGCGACGGCGGCGCTGGTGGTGACGCCCTATTACAACAAGCCGACCCAAGCCGGTCTGATCGCGCATTTCACCGCCCTGCACGACTGCTGCACGCTGCCGATCGTGATCTATAACATTCCGGGCCGCTCGGTTGTTGACATGACGCCCGAAACCATGGGCCAGCTTGCCAAACTGCCGCGTATCATCGGGGTCAAAGATGCCACCGGCAAGATCGAGCGTGTCAGCCAGCAGCGCGGCAGCTGCGGCGCAGATTTCATCCAGCTGTCGGGCGAAGATGCCACCGCTTTGGGCTTTAACGCCCATGGCGGCACCGGCTGCATTTCGGTCACCGCCAACGTCGCTCCGCGTCTGTGCGCCGAATTCCAAGCGGCCACCCTTGCAGGCGATTACGCCAAGGCGCTGGCCTATCAAGACCGCCTGATGCCGCTGCACGAGGCGATCTTTATCGAGCCGGGCTTGGTTGGCGCGAAATATGGCCTGTCTTTGCTGGGGCTTTGCTCGGAGGATGTGCGCCTGCCGCTGGTCGGTCTGACCGATGGCACCAAGGCAAAAATCAAGGCTGCAATGCAATTTGCCGGCCTGATCTGAACGGCAGTCCCTTAGCCTATCGCCCTGATTTCGGGGCGATAGCACCACAGCCAGAAAGCGCCGCCCGAAATGACCGATAATCTGCGCGGCAGCCTGATGATGGTTTTGGCCATGCTTGGCTTTGCCTTTGAAGACAGCTTTTTGAAACTTGCCGCCAAGCTGATGCCGCTGGGCGAGGTCTTGGCGCTGATGGGGCTGATCGGCATGGCGCTGTTTTCAGCACTGGCGCTGCGCAAGGGTGCGGCCCCGTTGCCGCGCAGCATCCTGTCGCGCACCATGGCGCTGCGCTCGGGCAGCGAGGTGGTAGGCCGGGTGTTCTATGCACTGGCGCTGGCACTGACGCCAATTTCACAAGCCTCGGCGATCTTGCAGGCAACGCCCTTGGTGGTGGTTGGCGGTGCGGCGCTGCTGTTTGGCGAAAAAGTCAGCCTGTTGCGCTGGTTGCTGATTCTTGCGGGCTTTGCGGGCGTTTTGATCATCATCCGCCCGGGGGTCGAGGGCTTTAGCGCGCTGTCGCTGCTGGCCGTGGCAGGGCTTTTGGGCTTTGCGGGCCGCGATTTGGCCACCCGCGCAGCCCCGCCCGCCCTGAGCAATGCGCAGCTTGGGGTCGCGGGCTTTTTGATGCTGGCGCTTTCGGGGCTGATTTTAATCACGCTGAACGGCGGTCCCGCTGCAATCAGCCCGCTGGCCTTGGCCTATACCTGCGGCGCTGCCTGCTTTGGGGTCGCCGCCTATGCCGCCCTGACCAGTGCCATGCGCACCGGCGAAGTCGGGGTGGTGACGCCGTTTCGCTATACGCGGCTGCTGTTTGCGCTGATTGTCGGCTATACGCTGTTTGGCGAACGCCCCGATGCGCTGACCCTGATCGGCTCGGCGGTGATCGTGGGCTGCGGGATCATTCTGCTCAGCCAAGGCAGAGGCCGCTAAACCCGCTTGCGACGATGCTCGATCTGCCCAAGACGCACCTGCCGCAGACCCTCAATCAAAAGCGCTGTCAGCAAACCAAAGTTCAAAAAGCCATTGGTCGCCTCCATCCCCGCCAAAAGCCGCCAGTTGTGCTGCAACAGCACATCGCCAAAGCCCAAGGTGGTAAAGCTGACCAGCGAGAAATAAACCGCCTCTTCCAGCGTGGCAAACACGCCCAGTTGCAGATAGGCCAAGGCCCAGACCCAAACGCCAGCGGTGACCACGCCCAAGATCCAAAGCGACACCCCCGCCAGCAAAAGCACCAGCTTGGGCTGATGCGGCTCGCGCAGCATCCAGCCATGCGCGCGGCTCAACAGGCCTTCCAGCACCATCGCTGCCACCGCTGCAATGGTGATATTGACCAACAAAAGCGCCGTGCCGATCGCGATTTGGGCTATCATAGACCTCTCCGTGTTTTGGCGGCGACCTTGCCGCATTGCGCAAGCCACCGCAACCGGGGCGATCGAGCTGCAAAGCCCGCATGCCCCTAGACTCTGCCCCCCCAAGCGCCTATTTCCCACTGCACCATGGTAGAGAAATCAGACCCCAATTCTAAGCTTATCGCCGAAAATCGGCGCGCGCGTTTCGATTTCGCCATCGAAAGCGATATCGAAGCTGGCATCATGCTGCTTGGCTCCGAGGTGAAATCCTTGCGCAAGGGCGGCTCGAACATCGCCGAAAGCTATGCTTCGGTCGAAGGCGGCGAGCTGTGGTTGATCAACAGCTATATCGCGCCCTATTTGCAGGCCAAAATGTTCCCGCATGAAGAACGCCGGCGGCGCAAGCTGTTGGTGTCGCGCAAAGAACTGTCGCGGCTGTGGAATGCGGTTGGCCGCGAAGGCATGACGCTGGTGCCCCTGCGGATGTATTTCAACGACAAAGGCATGGTGAAAATCGCCATCGGCGTCGCCAAGGGCAAAAAGCTGGCCGACAAGCGGGAAACCTCGGCCAAGCGCGACTGGGATCGGCAGAAATCGCGGCTGTTGAAACAGGGGCTGAAGGGCAATCTGTAACGGCGGCGCGGGCGCTTGCCCTTGCCAGAAACCGACGTTGGGTTTACTGCGGCAGCACACTCAGCGCGGAGCGAAGCATGACACCCTCCCCCAATGATGACCCGAAAACCCTTGTGTCGACGGCATGGCTTGCCGCACATCTAAAGGATCCCGATCTGCGGGTGCTGGATGCAAGCTGGTTTCTGCCCGACATGGCCCGCGACGCGCAGGCTGAATACGCCGCAGGCCATATTCCCGGCGCGCGGTTTTTCGACATTGACGAAATCACCGACAGCCGCTCGGCGCTGCCACATATGGCACCTGCGCCAGAAAAGTTCATCTCGCGGATGCGGGCGATGGGCATTGGCGACGGGCATCAGGTGGTGGTCTATGACGCCTTGGGCCTGTTTTCCGCCGCCCGCGTCTGGTGGACGTTCCGGCTGATGGGCAAGACCGATATCGCGGTGCTGGATGGCGGGCTGCCGAAATGGCGTGCCGAGGGCCGCGAGCTGGAAGACATGCCGCCAATGGTGCGCGACCGCCATATGACCACGGCGCGCCAGAACCATCTGGTCAAGGATGTCACCCAAGTCGCCCATGCCGCCAAATTGGGCGAGGCCGAGATCATCGACGCCCGTGCCGCCGCGCGCTTTCGCGGTGAAGCCCCCGAACCCCGGCCCGGCCTGCGCGCGGGGCATATTCCGGGCTCGAAAAACGTGCCATTCGCCAGCCTGCTGAATGCAGATGCCACGATGAAACCGCCAGCCGAGCTGCGCGCGATCTTTGAGGCCGCACACGTTGATCTGACAAAACCCGCCATCACCTCTTGCGGGTCTGGCGTGACGGCCGCCGTGCTCAGCCTTGCGCTGGAACGCATCGGCCACCGCAACCATGCGCTCTACGATGGCTCTTGGGCCGAATGGGGCATGTATGACGACCTCGCGGTCGAAAAAGGATAATAGGATGCTAGAACAGCTAAACCCGCAGCCGCAGGACAAAATCCTGCAACTGATCGCAATGTACCGCGAAGACCCGCGTGCAGATAAGATCGACCTTGGCGTCGGCGTCTACAAAGACGCAACAGGCCTAACGCCAGTGATGCGCGCGGTCAAAGCCGCAGAAAAGCAGTTGTGGGAGATCGAGACCACCAAGACCTATACCGGCCTTGCAGGCGAGCCCGCCTATAACGCTGCGATGATCGAGATGATCCTTGGCGCGGGCTTTGCCGAGCGCGCAGCCTCGGTCGCCACACCGGGCGGCACCGGGGCGATCCGTCAGGCGCTGGAGCTGATCAAACTCGCCTCGCCCAAGGCAAAGGTCTGGCTGTCAAACCCAACCTGGCCAAACCACCCCTCGATCATCAAATACCTTGGCATGCAGATGGCCGAATACCGCTATTTCGACGCCGAAACCCGCGGCATCGACTTTGACGGCCTGATGCAAGATCTGGCCAATGTCGCCGCAGGCGACGCGGTGCTGCTGCATGGCTGCTGCCACAATCCAACCGGCGCCAATCTGAACGCCGATCAATGGGCACAGGTCGCAGCGCTTTTGCTGGCCAAAGGCGCGATCCCCTTCGTCGATCTGGCCTATCAAGGCTTTGGCGACGGACTGGAAGAAGACGCCGCTGCCACCCGGATAATCGCTGCCACCTTCCCAGAAGTGCTGATTGCAGCTTCCTGTAGCAAAAACTTTGGCATTTACCGCGAACGCACCGGCATCCTGATTGCCTTGGGCGAGGCCACCCGTAAAGCCATCACCCAAGGCAACCTGAACTTCCTAAACCGGCAGAACTACAGCTTTCCGCCCGATCATGGTGCGCGGCTGGTGACGATGATCTTACAAGACGACGCCCTGCGCGCCGATTGGAAGGCCGAACTGGAAGAGGTGCGCCAAAACATGCTGGGCTTGCGCCAAAGCCTTGCCGACGCGCTGCGGCTTGCCACCAACTCAGATCGATTTGACTTCGTGGCCAGCCATCGCGGCATGTTCAGCCGCCTTGGCCTGACCGAAGCACAAGTCAACCTCCTGCGTGAAGAGCATGGCATCTATATGGTGGGCGACAGCCGCATCAACATCGCTGGATTGAACGCAAAAACCGTTCCGATCCTTGCGGCAGCGATTGCGAAAGTGACCAGCTAAAACAAGGGGGGGCTGTCTGCCCCCCCACGGCCTTCGGCCTCCCCCCCGAGGATATTTTTAGACAGATGAAGACCAAGTACGCGCTTTATTTCATCTGTCTTTAAATATCCTGGGGGGAGCGCAGCGGGGGGCAAAGCCCCCCTTTCTTCTTGTTTTAAATATGAAGACACCCCGGCAGAGAATTCTGTCGGGGTGTCTATTCATTAAGTGCAACTCTTAGCCGTGATAGGCCTGTTCGCCATGCGAGGTCAGGTCAAGGCCTTGACGTTCGACATCTGCTTCGACGCGCAGACCAACGGTCATGTCGGCGATCTTATAGGCGATGAAGGCCACGACAGCGGACCAGACGATGGTGATCACAACGGCTTCGGTCTGGATCCAGACTTGCGATCCGATCGAATAGTCGTCGCCGTTTACGCCACCCAAGGAGCCTGCCGAGAACACGCCTGTCAGGATGGCGCCGACGATGCCGCCGATGCCGTGCACCCCAAAGACGTCAAGGCTGTCGTCATAGCCAAGCTTATTCTTCACAACGGTGACGAAGAAGTAGCAGGCGAAAACCGCAAGTACACCGACAGCAATGGCGCCCATCGGGCCAACGGTACCGCAAGCAGGGGTGATGGCGACAAGGCCAGCAACCATACCCGAAGCCGCACCAAGCATCGAGGCTTTGCCACGCTGCAGGCCTTCCAGCGCCGACCAGGTCAGCGTCGCAGCAGCCGTTGCGATAAAGGTATTGATCATCGCCAAGGTTGCGCCGCCGTTCGATTCGAGGTTCGAGCCAGCGTTGAAGCCAAACCAACCAACCCAGAGCATCGAAGCGCCGATCATGGTCATCACCATCGAATGCGGTGCCATGTTTTCTTTGCCAAGACCAATGCGCTTGCCGATCAAGATGCAGCCAACCAAAGCCGCAACCCCTGCGTTGATGTGCACAACTGTGCCGCCTGCAAAGTCGATTGCGCCAAGGTTAAAGATATAGCCGGCTGCGTCCCAAACCATATGGGCGATTGGGAAGTAAGCGAAGGTCACCCAGAGAAAGGTGAAGATCAGCACGGCAGAGAATTTCACCCGCTCGGCAAAGGCGCCGATGATCAGCGCAGGCGTGATCGCGGCAAAGGTCATCTGGAAGGCGATGAACACGAACTCGGGGATCACCACGCCGTCGGTGAAGGTCGCGGCCATGCTGTCGGTGGTGACACCCGCAAGGAACAGCTTACCAAACCCGCCCCAGAACGGCGAGGTGCCGCCGCCAAAGCTGACCGAATAGCCGAAAACGACCCACATAATCATCACCATGCAAGCGATGATCGTTGTCTGCATCAAGACAGACAGCATGTTTTTGCTGCGCACAAGGCCACCGTAAAACAGCGCCAGGCCGGGCAGGATCATGAACAGCACCAAAACGGTCGAGGTCATCATCCAAGACACATCGCCCTTGTCCATCACGGGGGCAGCCGCCTCTGCGGCCGGGGCCGCCGCTTCTTGCGCGAGGGCAGGCAAGGCTGCCAGCATCGCCGCTACGCTAAGTCCAAACTTCTTCATCATCATCTGTCCCCTCTCACAGCGCGTCGTCATCGACGTCGCCGGTGCGCACGCGCAAAGCGCTTGCCACGTCCAACACAAAAATCTTGCCGTCACCGATCTTGCCGGTCCGTGCGGTCTTGGTGATTGTTTCGACCACAGTGTCGGCAAGGCTATCTGCCACGACGATTTCAAGCCGCATCTTTGGCACAAAATTCACCGCGTATTCCGCGCCACGATAGATTTCCGTATGGCCCGACTGCATGCCGAAACCTTTGATTTCTGTGACCATCATCCCACGCACGCCGATTTCGGTCAGCGCTTCGCGGACCTCGTCGAGCTTGTAGGGCTTAATGGCGGCTATGATCATTTTCACGATGCACCCCTTCGTTTTTACCAAGGCCCGTGATCGGCCCTCGGAAGCAGAAGGCGGCTTTCGCAGCTGCAGCACAAGTTTTCGGCAGCTGCACAGCGCCTGGTTCAAGGCATAAGATTATATTTTAGGCGAAATTAGGCCGGAACGCCTAATTTAAGGGCGGCAGCAATTCGCGAATCGACACTGGCACCGCTCCACAATTGGTTGAAAAGCGGTTAAGCTGATAAAAATACAAAAACGGAAAGCAGTCGGGCATGGCGGGACATCGGACCAAGGGCACGCCACTTGTGGCGGATCGGCGCTATGGCGCAAGCACGGCAAGCAGGCCGCCGCCTCCCCCAAAAAAGCCAAACCGCAACCGGAAACCCGCGCAAAAGCCGCGGCGAGGACTATTTTCTCGGCTGTTTGCCTGGATTGGGCGGCTGATCTGGGCGGTGGTTTGGCGGGTGTCTTTGGTTATTGGCCTGATCTTGTCGGGCTTTGTGTTCTATTTCTATCAACAGCTTCCGCCGGTCTCGGCGCTGCTGGATGGGCGCGCCAAGGGATCGGTGACGCTGCTGGACCGTAACGACACGGTCTTTGCGTGGCGGGGGGAAACCTTTGGCGGGCAAATCACCTCGGACACGGTTTCGCCCTTTCTAAAGGACGCGGTGGTCGCGACCGAGGATAAGCGGTTTTATCAGCATTTTGGCGTCAGCCCACGCGGCATTGCCTCGGCGATCAGCATCAACCTTGCGGCAGGGCGCGGGCCGCTTGAGGGCAACGGCGGCTCGACGATCACGCAGCAGGTTGCGAAACTGCTGTGTCTGGGCACGGCTTACGATCCAAAACAGTGGAAATCCGAGGCGGCCTATGAAGACGACTGCCGCTCGGGTGGGGTCAAGCGCAAGCTGAACGAGATCCCCTATGCTCTGGCGATGGAGGTGAAATATTCCAAGGCTGAGATCCTGACGATCTATTTCAACCGCGCCTATCTGGGTGCAGGCGCGCGCGGCTTCGAAGCGGCAGCCCAGCGCTATTTTGGAATTTCGGCCAATCAGGTCAACCCAGCGCAGGCCGCGATGCTGGCAGGACTGCTGAAAGCGCCGTCAAAATATGCGCCCACCAACAATCTTCAGCGCGCGCAAGACCGCGCCAATGTGATTGTGGGCCTGATGCAGGATCAAGGCTATCTGACCAAAGCGCAGGCAGACGAGGCCCGCGCGCACCCCGCACAGCTGTCAGAGGCAGCACAAACGAAATCGGGCGGCTTTTTCGCCGATTGGGTGATGGAAAGCGCGCCAGATTTTCTGACCTCGACCACGACCGAAGATGTGATCATGCGCACAACGCTGGATCAAAACATGCAAAAGCAGGCCGAAGAGGGGCTGGCCTTTGTGTTTGATACCAAGATCACTGCGGGCTCGAAGGCCCAAGCGGCGATTGTGGTGATGAGCGCAAATGGCGCGGTGCGGGCGATGGTGGGCGGGCGCAAGATTGCCGCGGCGGGCAGCTTTAACCGCGCCACGCAGGCGCTGCGCCAGACGGGGTCTTCGTTCAAACCCTTCGTCTATGCCGCAGCAATGGATATGGGCTGGTCGCCCTCTGACTTTGTCGAAGACACGCCGCTGACGATCAATATTCCAGGCTCGGGCCCTTGGAGCCCTGACAATTATGACCATAAATTCAAGGGGCTGATCACTTTGACCGAGGCTTTGCAAGAAAGCCGCAATGTACCTGCGGTGCGGGTCGCCGAGGCGGTCGGCCGCGACGCTGTGCGTACCGTCGCGCAGGGCTTTGGCATTGAAAGCAGCCTTGCCGCTGGCCCCGCGCTGGCGCTGGGAGCGTCAGAATCAACGTTGATCGAGATGACAGGCGCCTATGCCGGCATTTTGAACGGCGGCTCTTCGGTCACCCCTTATGGGCTGGAAGAGTTAAAGCTGAAGGGCGAGGCAGACTCGCTGATGGGCGCAGGCGGCGGCATTGGCGAGCGGGTGATCTCGCAGCAGGCCGCCGGGCTGTTGACCTATATGATGTCGCGGGTGGTGGCCGAGGGCACCGGCGCGCGCGCAAAGCTGGCGGATCGTCCGGCAGCGGGCAAGACAGGCACCACCTCTTCGGCGCGGGATGCTTGGTTTATTGGCTTTACCGGCGATTATGTCTGCGGCGTCTGGATCGGCAATGATGACAACTCACCCCTGAAAAACGTCACAGGCGGCACGCTGCCCGCAGAAATTTGGCACGAGGTGATGACCCGCATCGAGACAGGCGCGCCGGTGACCGAACTGCCAATGATTTTGCCCGACGTCCGCGTTGCACCGCAAAACCTTGGCGCGTCATTGGCAAGTGGGGCAGCACCCAGAGATCAAAGCGGCACGGCCTCGCAACCGCTGATGAATCCGTCGGATAATCAAGTCGAAGCGCTGCTGCGCGAAATCTTTGGCAAAAAACAATAAAGCGCCGCAAAAGGCGCTTTATTTTATAATAATATCAAAGATTTAGGCGGTCTTTAGATCGACGATCAACGCATCCAAATCGCCCTTGCGCTTGTCCAGCATAGCGCCAATCTCAGCCCCTTCGGAGGCAAGCATATTGATGCCTTCAATAATGATATTGAAGAAAAGATTGCGCCCCGATTTATCCGAGACATGCCAGCGCAAATCAAAAGGCGCCTGGCCTTTCAGCAAGGCAACAGAGACCACTTCATAAAAGCTTTTCAACGGGCGCGCATCGGTGACTTCGATCGTGCCACCGATAAATTCACGAAAGCGCGAGCCGTATTTGCGGCTGATATAGCCTTGAAAAGCCTTGGTAAAGGCCGCCATCTGCGCCTTGCTGGCGCTGCGCGCAGCAGGCCCCAAGGCCCGCTGTGCAATGGCAGCAACATCAGCATAGCGCGAAAAGATCCGCTCGAAATCGCCGTACATCGCGGTTTCGCTTTTGCCCGAGGCAATGGTGGCATTGATTTCGGCCACGGCCTTGTCGATGAGCGCACGCGCATCTTCAACCGTCAGCGCCAAAGCAGGCAAGGGCAAAGCCATCGCAACCGAGCCAAGCGCGAAACCCGCCGCAAACCGGCGCCGCGACATCATTGAATGGTTATTTTCCATAGGGATCCTCGTAAGGGTCAATCGCGGCGGCATCGGGGGCTTGTTGACCCAATTGATAGCGGCGATTTTGCAAATAGAGAAGCCGCGACTGCGCATAGCTGTCAGCACTTCCGTAAAGAACGGAATCGATGGTTTCGCTGTGGCGGGCGCGGGCAGCCACCACATCGCCAACCTTTGCCGCGCTCACGCCATAGGATTGCGGCGCTTTGATCCGCGGCGACAGTGGGTTCAAGGCGAAATCAACCACTTTGCCCGCAGCATCGCGTGCGGTTGAGGGGCCAAAGACTGGCAGCTCCAGATAATGGCCTTCATCAACGCCCCAAACATAAAGCGTCTCGCCAAAATCCGTCGGCTTGGCGGGAACGCCCGCAGCCGTCGCCGGATCAAACAGGCCACCAAGCCCGACAGTGGTATTGACCACAAAGCGCAGGGTGTTGTGCGCAGCCGCACCGATTCGCAGCTGCAACAGATCGTTGACGACATCACGCGGGGTATCAAGATTATCAACAAAATGCTTTAGCCCCGAGGCTACAGGCCCGCGTCCGGTGCCGCCGATCGCCTGCGAAACAGGCTTTAACACCGCCCGATCGAGGCCAAGGTTAAACGCGTGGGTTGCACGGTTTCCGGCCTCAAAGGGGTCGTTCACCCCAGCCGTGGGCAGCGGCCGCGCGCAGCCTGCAACCAGCACCAGCCCTGAAATTGCAACCGCCGCGCGCGCGACAGCCCCAAGTTTCGCAATCCTGCGCAGCGGTAAATTAGTCATAAGGCGAGTCCTAAATTGTTTGCGGCCGAGAAACACTTTCGCTCTACTAGTCCAAGCGTTAAGCAGAGTCGAACCACAAGACAACGCCCAAGCCCAAGTTGTGAACGATTTGGGGCGGTTTTTGCCAGGTCTGCGCCAATTGATCGCAGCTTAGGCAAATAATGGCGCGCTCTTCATCCAGATTTAAGACCTATTGCCGCAGATTGGCTGCGTGAGGCGATAAGAAGGTCTGCTGTGGCGATAAAATCCGACAGAACCTTGGGCGAGAGCCTGCTGCGACAGGCGCATGCGGGTCAGAGTCGCTTGCTCTGGGCGGTGGGGATTTTTTCGGTCTTCACAAATCTGCTGCAACTAACCGGTGCTGTCTATATGTTGCAGGTCTATGATCGGGTCTTGGCCAGCCGGTCAGAGCCGACTTTGGTGGCGCTTTCAGGCTTGGCAACAGGTCTCTTTATCGCCTTGGCCTTGCTGGACCATGCCCGCGCCCGCATCACCACGCGGATGGGTGCAAAGCTGCAAGATCGTCTGGATCGCCGCGTCTTTGCGGTTGCGCTGCGCAGCCTGATGCTTTGGCCCGATGACGCAGCCGCCCGTGCCGCGCAAAGCGATCTAGAAGCCGTGCAACGGCTTTGGGCCTCTCCAGTGGTGTTGGCAATCTTTGATGTGCCTTGGATACCATTGTTTTTCTTGCTGATTTTTGCCTTCCACCCCCTGCTTGGCCTATTGGCGCTTGGGGGTGGCGCGACTTTGATTGTTTTGACCTCTTTAACTCAACAGCTTGCCAAACAACCGCTGGCCGAAACCAATGCCCAAGCCATCGCGGCCGAGCGGATGGCTGACCAGATCAAGGCCGAGGTCGAGACCGTTCAAGCCATGGGGATGACGCAGGCAAGCTTTGATCGCTGGCAAAAGCTGCGTCAGGCGGGGCTGGTGGCCTCGCTTGCGGCGGGCGACCGCATTGGGCTTTTTGGCACCCTATCGCGCAGTTTTCGCCTATTTTTGCAATCAGCGATGCTTGGATTGGGGGCTTGGTTGGTGCTGCAAAATCAGCTTTCGGCCGGTGCAATGATTGCAACCTCGATCCTGCTTGGCAGGGCTTTGGCCCCGATCGAGCAAGCCATCGGCCAATGGGCGACCGTTTCGCGTGCGCAAGAAGGCTGGGCGCGGCTGGCACTGCTGCTGTCACGCCTGCCTGAACAGCCCGCGCGCACCGCCCTTCCTGCGCCGAAAGGCTGGCTGAAAGTCGATAATCTAACGGTTTTTCCACCCAGCCAGACGCAAGCCAGCCTGCGCGCTGTCAGTTTCGAGCTGCACCCGGGGCAGGCGCTCGGAGTGATTGGGGCCTCGGGCGCAGGCAAGTCCAGCCTTGCGCGCGCCCTCATCTCGGCGTGGCGGCCGGCAGGCGGCCATATTCGCTTGGGCGGTGCCAGTTTGGATCACTATGACCCCGAGGTTTTGGGCAGCTATATCGGCTATTTACCGCAACGCGTGGGGCTTTTTGACGGCACAATCGCCGAGAATATCGCCAGACTGCGCTCTGGGGTTGATGCCGAAAAAATTATCGCTGCAGCCCAAAAAGCCGCGGCGCATGAGATGATTCTGCGGCTGCCGCAGGGCTATGATACGCGGATTTCGCCCTCTGGCAGCGGGTTGTCGGGTGGGCAAATTCAACGCATTGGGCTTGCGCGCGCTGTTTTTGGCGATCCAGTCTTGTTGGTGCTGGATGAGCCGAATTCAAACCTCGACAACGATGGCACCCATGCGCTTAACCTTGCGATTCGCGCGACAAAAGCGGCCGGCGGCGCGGTGATCATCATGGCGCACCGCCCTGCGGCGATTCAAGAATGCGAACAGTTGCTGATGCTGGAGAATGGGCTTTGTCGCGGCTTTGGACCGCGGGATGCGGTGCTGCGCAGTTTGGTAAAGAACCAAACCCAAATCATCGCCTCGACTGATTTAGGGGGGGTGGCATGACAAAAAGCCTACCCGCTGCGTTGTCTGCCCGAAAATCGGTGATCATCGGCTTGCTCACACTGGGTCTCTTGGTCGGCGGCTTTGGCGGATGGTCATATTTCGCGAAAATAGACAGTGCAATCATTGCCTTGGGACAAGTTGAGGTTGAGAGAAACAAGCAAATCGTCCAGCATCCAGAGGGCGGCGTGGTCGCCGAAATTGCAGTCAAAGAGGCGCAGACGGTCAGCGCGGGCGATGTCTTGATCCGGCTTGACAGCACCGTTTTGCAATCGGAATTAGACCTCGTCGAGGCGCAATTATACTCATCCATCGCGCGGCGCGATCGGCTGAATTCAGAACTGGCCGACAAGGCAACACCCTTATTTTCAGCCATTTTAAACCGTCTTTCGCCCAAAAGGCCCGAACTGGCAGAGCAAATCGCTGACCAAATCGCCCTATTCCATAGCCGCAAAGCGAGTCTGCTGCGACAGAGCGCCGAATTAGGGAAACGGCAGCACCAAATCACCCTCCAGACCAAGGGTCTAACGGCGCAATTTGCGGCGACAAAGCAGCAACTATCCTACATCAATGCAGATCTTGCCGTGAAAATTAAACTTCAAAGTCAGGGGCTTGTCCAATCTTCACCCGTGCTTGCCCTACAACGTGAAGCGGCAAGGCTTCAAGGCGATCTGGCTACGTTAACCACGGCGCAAGCTGTGGCAACCGAACGCGCGATCGAAGTGACGCTCGAGGCTTTGCGCCTGAGAGAAATACGCCAAGAAGCGATCAGCGCAGAGTTACAGGATCTAAACCCGAAAATTGCAACCCTCGCGGAACGCCAAACCCAGCTGACCGACCAGATCACAAAGCTGGCAGTTCGAGCGCCGGTTTCTGGCGTCATCTTGGGTTTGCAAGTGACAGCACCGCGCGCAGTGCTGCGGGCCGCAGAGCCGATTCTCTATATTGTTCCGCAAGACCGCCCCCTGATCGTTTCGGTAAACATCCCACCTTTGCACCGCGATGAAACCCATGTTGGTCAACAGGTTAGGCTTGTCTTTCCCAGCTTTTCTGCTCGCAATATGCCGTCGATCTTTGGCCATCTGACAGGGCTTTCGGCCGATGCGCTGATCGACCCACGCAGCCAGCTTGCCTATTATCGGGCCGACATCGCCATCGACACCGATCAAATGGCCAAACTGGCAACGACACCCTTGTTGCCAGGCATGCCGGTTGAGGCTTTTATTGAAACAGGCGCGCAGGCGCCGATCACCTATCTGCTAAAGCCAATCACAGATTATTTTGCCAAGGCGATGCGTGAAAGCTGATACTGAATTTATATTCATAAATAGAACAGCAGAAAAACCGTACTGCCCAGAAGCCTAAAAACAGCCGCTTGTTACGACCAGCGGGCCTTGCCCCGTCACAATTGGCACGATAGCCTGAGGTAAGTGAAACAGGAGACTGCCATGTCGACGATCGAAGCCCGCCTTGCCGAACTTGGCGTTACCCTGCCCGATGCCCCTGCTCCGGCTGCGAACTATGTGCCCTTCGTTGTGGTTGGCAATCTGGTGCATATTTCGGGGCAGATCAGCCAAACCGCGGCCGGGCTGACCAAAGGCAAACTTGGCGCGGATATGACCGTTGAAGCGGGGGCAGAGGCTGCGAAATCCTGTGCGATTTCGCTGCTGGCACAGTTGAAAAAGGCCTGCGACGGCGATCTTTCGCGCTTGGTGCGGGCGGTTAAACTGGTGGGCTTTGTCAATTCGACCGCAGATTTCACCGATCAGCCCAAGGTGATCAATGGCGCGTCAGACTTTCTGGTTGCCGCCTTGGGTGACGCGGGGCGGCATGCGCGTTCGGCGGTTTCGGCGGCATCGCTGCCACTTGGGGTCGCGGTCGAAATCGAAGGCATTTTCGAGATACGCTGATGCGTGCGCCGCTTCCCGCCGCCTTCTTAACCACCCCGATTGCGCATCGCGCCTACCATAATCGCGCCGCGCGCCGCCCCGAGAATTCTCGGGCGGCGATACAGGCCGCGATCGAGGCTGGCTATGCCATTGAAATTGATCTGCAACTTTCGGCGGACACCATCGCGATGGTGTTTCACGACGAAGACTTGGGGCGATTGACCGAGGCTTCTGGTCTGGTCGCACAGCATAGCGCTGCGGACTTGGGCCAGATCAAACTGCGCGACAGCGACGAAGGTATCCCGACCTTGGCAGAGGTGCTGCGGCTGGTTGCGGGGCGCGTGCCGCTGCTGATCGAGATCAAAGATCAAACCGGGCTGATGTCTGAAACCGATGGCCAGTTAGAGACGGCAACGGCGGCAGAGCTTGCGCACTATGCAGGCCCGGTTGCGGTGATGTCGTTCAACCCGCATGCGATTGCGCGCATGGCAAGACTTGCGCCGCAGATCGCACGGGGCCTGACCACTTCGGCCTATGATCCGGCCGATTGGGCGCCGCTGCCGGCACAAATCTGCGCCGATTTGCGCGGGATTCCCGATTATGATCGCGCGCTTTGCAGCTTTATCAGCCACGAGGCCGCCGATCTGGCCGCCCCAAGGGTGGCAGAGTTGCAGGCGCAGGGTGCGGCGATTTTGTGCTGGACGATCAAATCGGCAGAGGCCGAAGCAAAAGCGCGCAAATATGCACAGAATATCACCTTCGAGGGCTATGCGGCCTTGCCTCCGGCCTAGGCTGCTCCATCTTCTGACACAGCACAGACGGGGGCAAAGGTGTCACTGCAAGCCGATCTTCTGAACGGAATGTCCGAGATTTCTGCCCAAGACTGGGACGCTTTGGCTTGCCCCGAGGGCAGAGCGATTGACCCCTTTACCACGCATCGGTTTTTGGCGGCGCTGGATGCTTCGGGCTCAACCGGCAAGGGCACTGGCTGGCAAACCCGCCCTTTGGTGCTGCGCGACGGTGCGGCGGTGGCGGCGCTGCCGCTTTATGTCAAATCGCACAGTCAGGGCGAATATATCTTTGATCACGGCTGGGCGCAGGCCTTAGAGCGCGCGGGCGGCAGTTATTACCCCAAACTGCAAGTCGCGGTGCCCTTCACCCCTGCCACCGGCAAGCGGTTTCTGGGCGATCCAAAATGGCGCGAAGCCCTGCTGGAAACCGCGATTTCGATTGCCGATCAAAACGGCCTGTCTTCGCTGCATTTCACCTTTTGCACCGAGGAAGAGGCCGAGGCGCTGGCCGGAAAGCACGGGCTTTTGCACCGGATCACTCAGCAGTTTCATTGGGAAAACAACGGCTACGCTGATTTTGACGGCTTTTTGACTGCACTTTCCAGTCGCAAGCGCAAGATGATCCGCAAGGAACGCGAAACCGCGCGGGCCTCTGGCCTGACCATACGCAGCCTGACCGGCGCGCAGATCGAACCGCAGCATTGGGATGCGTTTTGGCAGTTTTACCAAGACACCGGCGCGCGCAAATGGGGCACGCCCTATCTGACCCGCAGCTTTTTTGACGAGGTGCAGCGCACAATGCGCGACGATTTGCTGTTGGTGCTGGCCTTTGACGGCGAAACGCCGGTCGCAGGGGCGCTGAATTTCATCGGACGCGAGACGCTGTTTGGCCGCTATTGGGGCTGCACGCAGGAACATCCCTGTTTGCACTTTGAACTGTGCTACTATCAGGCGATCGAGTGGGCCATCGCCAACGGCTTGGCCCGAGTCGAAGCCGGCGCGCAGGGCGAACACAAACTTGCGCGCGGCTATCTGCCAACGCCGGTGCATTCGCTGCACTATATCGCCGATCCGTCGTTTCGCGATGCGGTGGCGCGCTATTTGGCAGAAGAACGTCGCGCCGTGGACGAAGAGATCGAGGTCTTGACCGCCTATGGCCCCTTCCGCCGCGTTGAAACCGAGGATTGAAAGGAAATTTCATGGCTGACTTGCTTTCCAGCGAAGCCCGCACCGCCCATCTGCCCGCCTTGGGCGAAACCGGCTGGGGGGCTGTGGCGGGGCGTGATGCGATCCGCAAGATCTGGAAGTTTCGCAATTTTTCAGAGGCTTGGGGCTTTATGACCCGCGCAGCACTTGCTGCAGAAAAGCTGAACCATCATCCCGAATGGTCGAACAAATACAATATCGTCGATGTCACCTTGGTGACCCATGATTGCGACGGCCTGTCGGATCTGGATCTGAAACTGGCCAGCTTGATGGACAAAGCCGCAGGCCCGGCCGAAGTGATCCGCGACCACTCCGAACCGATTTCCTGTCTGTGCGAGACCCGCGCCAAGGGGCACGGGGTCGCCTAGGGGTCAGATCGCGGCCAGCATCGCCTCGCCACCCGAGATGTCGCATTGACCCGCGTTTTCTTCGGCGTGCAAAACCTTGACCACACCATCAACCGCATAAAGCGCATAGCGCTTGGAGCGGTCAAAGAAGCCAATCGGCGGCACGGTAAAGTTCATCCCAATGGCCTTGGTAAAGGCGCTGTCGACATCGCCCAGCATGGTGATACCGGCCGAGGTTGCGCCCGTGCTGTCGCCCCAAGCCTTCATCACAAAGGCATCATTGACCGACAGGCAGATCACCTCGTCAACGCCTTTTGCGGCCAGTTTGTCTTGGGTGCGGATAAAGCTTGGCACATGCGCGCTGGTGCAGGTGCCGGTATAGGCACCGGGCAGACCAAAGATCACCACATTGCGGCCCGCCAGTTTGGCGGCCAGCGACACGGATTCTGGACCATTCGCGCCCATGACCTGAAGTTGTGCGTCCGGTAGTGTTGCACCTACTGAAATCGTCATAATATCTCCCCTTCGCGTTGCGTTTTCTTCTTGTGCAGATATAGGCTTTGCAACAGGCATCGACCAGAGGGGTTGGCAAAATGGACGTAGTTGTGATCGGCGCGGGTCAGGCGGGGGCGGCGGTTGCGGCCAAACTGCGGGCTTTGGGGCATGATGGCTCGATCACCTTGATCGGCGAAGAAACGGCGCCGCCCTATCAGCGCCCACCGCTGTCGAAAGCCTATCTGCTGGGGCAGATGGAGGCCGAACGGCTGTGGCTGCGGGGGCCTGAGTTTTACGCCGAGAATGCGATTGATCTGCGCTTGGGTCACCCTGTGCAAGCAATTGATCCGGTGAAGAAAACCGTGACAGTCGGGCTTGAGACTCTGACCTATGAGCAGCTGGTTTTAACCACAGGATCCATTCCGCGTCGGTTGCCAGCGGCGATTGGTGGCGGTTTGGACGGCGTCTTTACTGTGCGCAGCTTGGCCGATGTGGATGCGATGCAGCCCGAATTTGCGGCTGGACGGCGGCTGATCATCGTGGGCGGCGGCTATATTGGGCTGGAGGCGGCCGCCGTGGCCGCCAAGCTGGGGTTGGATGTAACGGTTTTAGAGATGGCGCCGCGGATTTTGCAGCGCGTCGCCTCGCCCGAAACCAGCGCTTATTTCCGCGACCTGCATCAGGCGCATGGGGTGAAAATTCTTGAGGCAACCGGGCTTGACCGCCTGCTGGGCGAGGTACGGGTGACGGGGGCGCGGCTGACAGATGGCCGCGAATTGCCTGCCGATTTTGTCATCGTTGGCGTCGGCATCATGCCTGCAACCGCGCTTGCCGAACAGGCTGGGCTTGAAATTGACAACGGCATCAAGACCAGCACTTTGGGCCGCACCTCTGATCCGTCGATCTGGGCGGCGGGCGATTGCGCCAGCTTTCCGCATGGCGCGGGGCGGCTGCGCTTGGAATCGGTGGGCAATGCGATTGATCAGGCCGAAGCGGTGGCCGAAAACATCATGGGCGCGAACCAGCCCTATGTTGCGAAACCGTGGTTTTGGTCGGATCAATACGACTGCAAGCTGCAAATCGCGGGGCTGAACACGGGCTATGACAGCATCGTGACGCGCGGGCCGGAAGGGGCGTCGGTGTCGTTCTGGTATTATTGCGGCGATCAGCTTTTGGCGGTGGATGCGATGAATGATCCGCGCGCCTATATGGTGGGCAAGCGCTTGATCGAGGCCGGAAAATCCCCCAGCAAGGCGATGGTCGCGGACCCAAGCCTTGCACTGAAAAGCCTACTTACCGCATGAGGATCATCGGCGGCACGGCGCGGGGGTTGCACCTAAGCCCACTTGGCGAAGGCGATGCGGCGGCGCATTTGCGACCCACCTCAGACCGCGTGCGCGAGTCGATCTTTAACCTGCTGATCAATGGCGGCTATGGCAACCCCTTGCGCGGGGCGCGGGTGTTGGATGTCTTTGCAGGCACCGGCGCGCTTGGGCTAGAGGCGCTGTCACGCGGCGCGGCCGAGGCGGTTTTCATCGAAAACGGCGCAACCTCGACCGCCGTTCTAAAGCGCAACATCGCGCTGATGCGGGCAGAGCCGCGCTGCGAAATCTTGCGGCGCGATGCCCTGAAACCGGGGATCAATCCGGGTGCAGGGTTTGATGTGGTGTTTCTGGACCCGCCCTATGGCAAGGCGATGGGCGAGGCGGCTTTGCAGGCGCTGCGACCGTGGCTTGCCGCCGAGGCGCTTGTGATCTGGGAAGAAAACCTAAAACCGCTGACGCCTGACGGGTTTACTCAGCTGGATCAGCGCAAATATGGCGATACTTTGGTGACGATCCTGAGGGCCGAGCTATGACCCCTTCGGCGGTGCTGTTTGATTGCGACGGCGTGGTGGTGGACAGCGAGGGGCAGACCTTTGCCCTGCTGGGCACGGAACTGGCGGGCTATGGCCTGCATTTGACGCGGGCGCAGATGGAGCAGCTGTTTCTGGGCGGCACCATTCACGGCGTCTATTTGGCCGCGCGTGCATTGGGGGCCGATCTGCCTGCGGGCTGGGTGGCGGATTTTTACGAAAAAATCTATGCTGATCTGGCGCTTGGCACCAATCTGATCGACGGAATCGAGGCGGTGCTAGACGCGCTGGACGCAAGCGGCGTGCCTTATGCCATCGGCTCGAATGGGTCAGAGGCCAAGATGGCGGTGACGCTGGGCCAACACCCGCAGCTTTTGGCGCGCTTTGGTGGCCATGTCTATTCGGGCCAAAGCCTTGGCAAACCCAAACCGGCGCCTGATCTTTACCTTTACGCCGCAGCCCAGCTTGGGGCCGATCCTGCCCGCGCGGTTGTGATCGAAGACAGCCCCAACGGGGCGATGGCGGCGCGCGCGGCGGGTATGCGCTGCTTGGGATATGCGCCACACGGCAATGCAGCCTTAGCGGCGGTTGGCGCAGAACTGTTCAGCGATATGAAAGACTTGGCCGCACTTTTGCGGCTTTAGCCATAGGTCGGATGAAACTTGCCTGCGGGCGAAAGCGTAAAGATCTCGCAGCCCGTGGCCGTGACACCGACCGAATGTTCAAACTGCGCGGACAGCGATTTATCGCGGGTCACGGCGGTCCAGTCATCGGCCAAAACCTTGGTTTCCGGGCGGCCAAGGTTCACCATCGGCTCGATGGTGAAAAACATCCCCTCTTCCAAGACCTCGCGGGCATTGGCGCGGCCATAGTGCAGCACGTTTGGCGGCGCGTGGAACACCCGACCAAGCCCATGGCCGCAGAAATCGCGCACCACTGACATGCGGCTGGCCTCGACATAAGACTGAATGGCAAAGCCGATGTCGCCAAAGGTATTGCCCGGTTTCACCGCCGCAATGCCGCGCATCAGCGCTTCGTGGGTGACTTCGATCAGCCGTTCGGCCTTGCGCGGGGCATTGCCTGCAACATACATCCGGCTGGTGTCGCCAAACCAACCATCGACGATCACCGTCACGTCAATGTTCAGAATATCGCCATCTGCCAAGATCTTAGCGCCCGGAATGCCATGGCAGACGACATGGTTGACCGAGATGCAAGAGGCGTGCTGATAACCCTTATAGCCGATGGTGGCCGAGGTGACGCCGCGCCGGACGATCTCTTCGCGGATGAAATCATCAATGGTTGCAGTCGAGACCCCGACTTTGACGTAGTCAATCGCCATGTCCAGAATTTCAGCGGCGATCCGGCCTGCTTCGCGCATGCCTGCAAAATCTGCATCCTCATAGATGCGAATGCCGTCTTTTGTCAGTCGACCACGGATATCTTCCACGCGCTAGCCCTCCGGTTTCGTCCTAGATAGGACAAGCAGCGCGGCAACGCCAGACCCACGGGGCAATCTGCCGGCAGTTGGCTCAGCGACGGGGGTTTGAAAGCGCCCTTTCGCGCCCTATACCAGTGTTAACCCAGTGGAGAACACCATGCCCAACCCAACCGCCGCCATGCTTGTGATCGGGGACGAGATCCTGTCAGGACGCACCCGCGATTCCAATATGCACTTTATCGCCAATGCGCTGACCGCGCGGGGCATTGATCTGGCCGAGGTGCGCGTCGTCGCCGATGTCCATGCCGAGATTGTCGCGGCGGTGCAGGCGCTTTCGGCAAAATATGACCATCTGTTCACTTCGGGCGGCATTGGCCCGACGCATGATGACATCACCGCCGATGCGGTGGCTGCGGCCTTTGGCGCGGGCATCAGCCACCGCGCTGATGCGATGGCGCTTTTGGGCGCACATTATGCCCGCCAAGGCATGGAGTTTAACGCAGCCCGCCAGCGGATGGCGCGGATACCAGATGGCGCCGTGCTGATCGAAAACCCGGTGTCGGTCGCGCCGGGCTTCAGCCTTGGCAATTGCCATGTGATGGCGGGGGTGCCGAAAGTGTTCGAGGCCATGGTTGCCTCGGTTCTGCCGATGCTGACCGGCGGCGCGCCTTTGGTGACGCAAAACCTGCGGCTGATGCTGGGCGAAGGCACGGTGGCCGAAGGCTTTGGCGCTTTGGCGGCAGAGTATCCTGATCTGTCGATGGGCTCTTATCCCTTCACCCAAGATGGGGCTTACGGCACCAATCTGGTGATCAGAGGTGCCGATGGCGCGCAGGTTGCAGCCGCCATGGCGCGGCTGACGGCGATGTTTGCGCCATGAGCTTTGATCTGCGCGCGGTGATGGAGGCGACTTGGCCTGCGGTCCGCACGCAGGCGGTGGGGCCATGGCTGATCCGCGAGGGGCAAGGCGGCGGGCAGCGGGTGATGGCAACCTCGCCGCGCGCAGGCTGGACGGTGCAAGACATTCCTGCGGCCGAGGCCGCGATGCAGGCGCTGGGCCAGCCGCTGATTTTTGTGATCTATCCGGGCGAAGAGGCGCTGGATGCAGCGCTTGCGGCGCAGGGCTATCGCCTGGTCGATCCGGTTGTCGGCTACGCGGCCAAAATCACAGATCTGGCGCTGCCACCGCCCGATTACATGACCACCTTTCCGCATTGGCCGCCGATGGCGATTGCCGAAACCCTGTGGCAAGAGGGCGGCATTGGCCCTGCGCGCGTGGCGGTGATGGCGCGGGCAAAGGCACCCAAGGTGGCGATTTTGGGCCGCGCCAATGACCGCGCGGCAGGCGTGGGTTTTGTCGCCCTGCATGAGGGCACCGCGATGCTGCACGCGCTTGAAGTCACACCCGCCCAGCGTCGGCAGGGTTCCGCCAACAATATCTTGCGGGCCGCAGTGCAATGGGCACAAGATAATGGCGCGCACAGCTTTTCCTTGGTGGTGACCGAAGCCAATGCAGCGGCGCGCGCGCTTTATACTTCTCTTGGTTTGGGGCTTGTGGGACAGTATCACTATCGTCGGAAATAACCCTTTAGGGGACCGAGCAGGTGAGTGTGCGGTTAGAGAAAGCTGTTTTCCTTGGCTTGGCGCTGTTGGGCGCAGTGGTGCGCCCGCTTTGGGCGGCACCTGATCTGGTTTTGACCTTTCCCGCCCCCGCCGAACAGACCGACGAAAGCCACGAGATCGGCAGCTTCGCGCTTGCCTCTGGCGCCTTTGTCGATGGCAAAGCCGCGATGGTGCAGGGGGTGGGGCAGCTGCGGCAAGTGGCGTGGCGGCTTGCGATTGCGCGCCCCGTGACCGAGGATCTGATGCAGGATTTGGCGCGGCAGATCCTGCAAGCCGGCTATCAACCGATCTTTGAGTGCAGCGATCAGGCCTGTGGTGGTTTCGATTTTCGATTTAATATCAGGACTTTGTCCGAACCTGCCCTGCATATTGATCTGGGCGATTTCCGCTATCTTTTGGCGCAGCGGCAGGGTCAGGCGGGGCTGGACTATGCCAGTCTTTTGGTCTCGCGCGGGGCAGAGGCGGGCTTTGTGCAACTGACCCTTGCGGGCAGTGCGGCCGCGCCGCCGGTTGAAGCGCAAAGCGATCTGGCGCTTGCCTTGACGGCAGCGCAAAAGCTGGTGCTAGAGGATCTGGATTTCCCCGCAGGCTCGGCCAGTCTTGCGCCGGGCGATTACGCCAGCCTGCGCGATTTGGCGGCTTGGTTGCGGGCAGACCCCAAGCGGCGGGTGACTTTGATCGGCCATACCGATGCCACGGGGCCGCTTTCTGCCAATATCGAGCTTTCAAAACAACGTGCGGCCAGCGTACAGGCGCTGCTGCTGACAAAGTTTGATCTAAAGCCAGAGCAGATCGATTTCGACGGGGTTGGTCCGGCCACGCCACGCGCGGATGACGCCACCGCAGCCGGTCGCGCGCTGAACCGGCGGGTCGAGGTCGTGGTTTTGCCGCAAGGTTAAAACGATGTGAACGGCGCGGCGGCAGCGATAACCGATTTTTGACGCCCCGCCGCGATGCTTTCGATCCAAACAGCCCATGCCGGAGCGCCAAAATGGATCAAACCCCTCGCCTTGCCCTGCCCTATATCGCGCCCTCACAGGCACAAAAACACGTCACCCATAACGAGGCGCTGCGGCAGTTGGATGCGGTGGTGCAATTGGTGCTGCAAGACGCAAATGCTGTGACCCCGCCCGCGCTGCCCGCTGACGGGCAAGTTTGGGCTTTGGGCGCAGCCCCTGTCGGCGATTGGGCCGGACAGGCGGGCAAGCTGGCGGTTTGGGCAGACCCCGCTTGGCAGTTCGTGGCACCACAATCAGGCTGGCGGGCTTGGGATCTGACGACAGCGGCCTTGGTCTATTGTGACGGCGCGCAGTGGCTGGCCGTGCCCGCAAGCCTTGGCACGCCGGCCAGCTTTGGCATCAATGCCAGCGCCGATACCACCAATCGTTTGGTGGTGGCCAGTGACGCCAGCCTGTTCACCCATGACGGCGCGGGCCATCAGATCAAGATCAACAAGGCGAGCGCTAGCGACACCGCAAGCCTGCTTTATCAAAGCGGCTGGGCAGGGCGCGCCGAAATGGGGCTGAGCGGCAGCGATGATTTCGCAATCAAGGTCAGCGCCAATGGCAGCGATTGGTTGGCTGCGCTGGTGATCGACAAGGCGACAGGGCACGCGGGCTTTGGCACCTATGCCCCTGCCCGCGCGGTGCATATTGCAAGCGTGCTGCGGCTTGAACCTTCAGCGGCGCCTGCAAGTCCTGCGGCGGGCGACATTTACTATGACAGCACCAGCAATAAGCTGCGCTGCCATGATGGCACGGTTTGGCACGACCTATTCTAGGATCAGCGCGCGCACTTTCGCCTCGATCTGGGCGGCGTCCATGCCTGCGACCTGATACATCGCCTCGGGGCTGGCCTGATCAATAAAGATGTCGGGCAGCACCATCGAGCGGAACTTAAGGCCGCGGTCAAACACGCCCTCATCGGCCAAAAGCTGCGCGACATGGCTGCCAAAGCCGCCGACAGCGCCTTCCTCGATGGTGATCAGCGCCGCATGGTCGCGGGCAAGCGTCAAGATCATCTCGCGGTCCAGCGGTTTGGCGAAACGGGCATCGGCAATCGTCGGGGTAATGCCTTGGGCCGCAAGAGATTCGGCGGCCTTTTGCACCTCGGACAGGCGGGTGCCAAACGACAACAGCGCAACCTTTGCGCCCTGCTGGATGATCCGCCCCTTGCCGATTTCCAGCGGAGTGCCGCGCGCAGGCATTTCGACGCCGGTGCCTTCGCCGCGCGGATAGCGAAAGGCGATCGGCCCATCGTTATGCGCGGCGGCGGTGGCGACCATATGCATCAGCTCGGCCTCATCGGCGGCGGCCATCACCACCATGCCGGGCAGATTGGCCAAAAACGCCACATCAAAGCTGCCCGCATGGGTGGCACCATCGGCCCCCACCAGCCCCGCGCGGTCGATGGCAAAGCGCACCGGCAAGCGCTGAATGGCGACGTCATGCACCACCTGATCATAGCCGCGCTGCAAAAACGTCGAATAGATCGTGCAAAACGGCTTCATCCCGCCTGCCGCCAAGCCTGCCGAAAAGGTCACCGCGTGCTGTTCGGCAATGCCGACGTCAAAGGTGCGTTTTGGAAAGCGCGCGCCGAACAGATCAAGCCCGGTGCCATCGGGCATGGCAGCGGTGATGGCAACGATTTTATCGTCGGCCTCTGCCTCGGCGATCAGAGCTTGGGCAAAGGTTTTGGTATAGCTGGGCGCGTTCGAGGCGGCCTTGACCTGCACCCCCGTCAGCACATCAAACTTGCCTGTTGCGTGGCCCTTATCGCGCGCGGCCTCGGCGGGGGCATAGCCCTTGCCCTTTTTGGTCAGCACATGGATCAAGGTCGGCCCGGTGGCGCGGGCATGGGCTGTGCGCAGCACCGGCAGCAGTTGATCAAGGTCGTGGCCATCAATCGGCCCGATATAGGAAAACCCCAGTTCCTCGAACAGAGTGCCGCCCACCGCCATGCCCTTAAGCATTTCCTTGGCGCGGCGCGCACCTTCTTGAAAGGGTTCGGGCAGCAAAGACACCATGCCCTTGGCCGCCGATTTCAGATCATGAAACGGCTCGCCCGCATAGATGCGGCTAAGATAGGCCGACAAAGCCCCCACAGGCGGCGCAATCGACATCTCGTTGTCGTTCAGGATCACGAACATGCGCTTTTTCAGATGGCCCGCGTTGTTCATCGCCTCGAAGGCCATGCCAGCCGACATCGACCCGTCGCCGATCACCGCCACCGCATCGCCCGGATCACCGCCCAGATGGGCGGCCATCGTAAAGCCCAGTGCTGCGGAAATCGAGGTCGAGCTATGCGCCGCGCCAAAGGGGTCAAAGGCAGATTCGCTGCGTTTGGTAAAGCCCGAGAGCCCGCCTTCGGTGCGCAGCGTGCGGATCCGCTCGCGGCGACCGGTCAGGATTTTATGCGGATAGCATTGATGCCCGACATCCCAGATGATTTTATCGCGCGGAGTGTTGAACACCGCATGCAGCGCAACCGTCAGTTCGACCACGCCCAGCCCAGCGCCCAGATGCCCGCCGGTGACAGAGACCGCCGAGATGGTTTCCGCCCGCAGATCATCGGCCAAAAGCCGCAGCTCGCGGTCCGAAAAGCCCTTCATATCGGCGGGCAGGTTCACGCGGTCAAGCGTGGGGGTCACGGGACGGTTCGGCATATTTCCTCAGCTTTCCCGCGCGATCACGAAACGGGCACAGTCGATCAGGTTTCGGGCAGGCGCGCCATAGGGCGCAAGGCTGTCGCAGGCCTCGGCCACAAGGGAAGTGGCGCGCGCACGGGCCGCTTCAAGCCCCAGCAAAGACACAAAGGTGGCCTTGCCGGCTTGGGCATCTTTTTGCAGCCGCTTTCCGGCTTTGGTGGCATCGCCGGTGACATCCAGAATGTCGTCTGCGATCTGAAAGGCAAGGCCCAGCGCATCGGCATAGGCGCGCAGCGGGGCGGGATCAGCCCCTGCGATCACGGCGCCTGCTTCGGCAGAAAACTGGATCAGCGCGCCGGTTTTGCCCGCCTGAAGTGCTGTAATCTGCGCAAGCGTCAAAGGATCAGCGGCGGTTTCGGCGGCGATATCAAGCGCTTGACCGTAGACCATGCCATCGGCCCCTGCGGCACGCGCAAGACCCGCGACCAAGGCGATGCGCACCTCGGCTGCGCCAAGGGCGGGGTCGGTCAGCAGCTCGAAGGCAAGGGTTTGCAGCGCATCGCCTGCAAGGATCGCCGTGGCCTCATCCCATTTGCGGTGCAGCGTCGGCAGACCACGACGCAGATCGTCGTTATCCAGCGCCGGCAGATCGTCATGCACCAGCGAATAGGCGTGCATCGCTTCGACAGCGGCGGCGGCGGGAAGGGCGCAAGGTGCCTCGACCCCCAACATTCGCGCCGATTCCAGCACCAGAAAGCCGCGCAGCCGTTTGCCGCCCGCCGAGGCATAGGCCATCGCATGGATCACGGCTTGATCAGGTTTGGCGGCAAAGGCCGTATCAAGCCGCGCTTGGATCAGGGCGGCATCGGCAGCAAGACGGGCCGGAAAGCTCACATCCCCTCCACCGCGGTGGCGCTGACAGCGCGGCCTTCGGCGGCCCGGATCAGCTCGACTTTTTCTTCGGCGTTTTTCAATTTGTCGGCGCAATGGGCTTTCAGCGCAGCCCCGCGTTCATAAAGCGCGATGCTTTGTTCGAGCGCCACTTCGCCACGCTCCAACTGGGTGACCACGGTTTCCAAAGCGGCCATCGCCTCTTCAAAACTCATCTCTGCCACGGCTTTCGCGACGGCGGGCTTGTCGGTCATCGGCTGCGCTCCTGTAAAACACCAACATGGGCTGCGACCGAAGCCGTCAGCGCAGGCAGATCATAGCCGCCCTCTAAACAGGATACCACCCGCCCGTGACAGAAGGTATCGGCCAAATCGCAAATGCGGTGCGTCAGCCAAGCGAAATCTTCCGCCTGCCATTCCAGCCCCGCCAGCGGGTCATCGGCATGGGCGTCAAAACCGGCACTGACAAGGATCAATTCAGGGCGAAAGGCGGCGATGCGGGGAAAGATCACCGCCTCATAGCCTGCGCGCATCGACCCGCCCCCGCTGCCGTCGCGCAGCGGCAGATTGACGATTTGCCCATGCGCGCCGACCTCACGCGGGCTGCCGGACCCTGGGTAAAGCGGCATCTGATGGCTGGAACAAAACAGCGCGCGGGGTTCATGCCACAAAAGATCTTGGCTGCCATTGCCGTGATGCACATCGAAATCAACAATCGCCAGCCGCGACAGCCCGTGATGATCCAGCGCGCGCTTGGCGGCAATGGCGACGGTGCCAAACAGACAAAAGCCCATCGCGGTTTCGGTTTCCGCGTGATGCCCCGGCGGGCGGGCGGCAACAAAGGCGTTGCGCGCTGTGCCTGCAACCACCGCATCCACCGCCGCACAAGCGCCACCCACCGCCCGAAAGGCGGCATCAAGCGATCCGGCAGACAGATAGGTATCGCCATCAACCTGCGCAAAACCACTGGCGGGGGCTGCCGCGCGCAGGCGGTCGAGATAGGCTTGCGGATGGCAGCGCAGCACTTCGGCATCGGCGGCAAGTGGGGCGTCTTCGAACCGTAAATCCAGACCTGCCAAACCCGCATCCACCGCCGCCAGACGCGCCACCTGTTCAGGATGGCCCGCGGGGGTGACATGCCCTGCAAAGGCGCCATGGCGAAAACACAGGGTTGTCATGATCGGCCTTTGTTTGCTGCGGCCCTGTGGGTCATGGCCATGCACCAAAGCATGCAAGCCCACATCGCTTTCCGTCAAGCCTATCGCGTCAGCCAAAGCCTTGCAGCGCCTTAATCGGGTTGCAGCATATAGCCTTCGCCGCGCACGGTTTGCAGATAGCGCGGCTGTTTGGGGTCGGCCTCAATCTTCCGACGCAGACGGGTGATTTGCACATCAACCGCGCGTTCTTGGCCGCCGCCCTCTTCGCGCGGCAGATCGCCAACCAGCCGGTCGCGTGACAGCGCCACTCCGGGCTGCGCAGCAAAGACCCGCATCAGACCCGCTTCGGTCGAGGTCAGCCGCACCAGCTCGTTGCCCTGCCACAGCTCGCCACGATCAATGTCATAGCGCACTTGGCCCAGATGCAGCACCTTTGGCACCGCACCGTTGGCGGTTTGTGCAGGCATCCGGCGCAAAATGGCGTTGATCCGCAGCAAAAGCTCTTTGGGCTCGAAGGGCTTTACAAGATAGTCATCCGCCCCCGCCTCTAGCCCCTCGATACGGTTCGAGGTTTCGCCCTTGGCGGTCAGCAGCAAGATCGGCACCGAAAGCCTGCGGCGCAAATCGCGGGTCAGGGTGATGCCATCTTCGCCCGGCATCATCACATCTAGCACCAGCATATCAAATTCCAGCCCCGCCAAAAGCCTGCGCGCCTGAACCGCATCACGGGCGACCGAAACCAGAAAACCATTGCGGATCAGGAACTTTTGCAACAGTCCGCGAATGCGTTCGTCGTCGTCTACCACCAAAAGATGCGCTGCAAGATCGCTCATGCTGTACCCTCCTTCAGCGTCAGATATTGGCGGCGTTGCTCGGGATCCATCATCGCCTCGAGCACGGTGCGAAATCCCTGCACGGCAGCAGGGCCAGCGGCACGGTAAGCCGCACGCATCCGCGCGCGCTGCGCGTCAGACAACTTGCGTTCCAAGGCTGCACCCTTTTCGGTCAGGTAAAGATGCCGTTCGCGCTTGTCTTTTTTACCCACCCGCGCCTCGACCAGACCATCGTCAAACAGGCTGCGCAGCACGCGGTTCAGCGATTGCTTGGTCACCCCCAATATCGCGAGCAGATTGCCAACCGTGGTGCCGGGCGAGCGGTGGATGAAATGCACCGCGCGATGATGCGCACGGCCATATGCCATGCCTTCCAGAATGCGGTCAGGGTCAGCGGTAAAGCCGCGATAGGCGAAAAACATCGCCTCGACACCCTTGCGGATATTCTCATCGGTTAGAAACAGCAGGCTTTCGCCGCCGGCAGGTGTCTCGGCCATCGGTGCCTCCCTTTGCAGCGAATTTACGTCAGTCTTGTTGACATTCCAAGTCATAAGGTTTAGCCAAATCACGATTTCGCGCAACTTTATGCCCGTTTCGGACCTATTGCGCGCAACTTATGCAAATTGGAGTCGAACATGGCTGGCTATGACGATCGCGACGGGTTCATCTGGATGGATGGCAAATTGGTGGAATGGCGCTCGGCTCAGGTGCATATCCTGACCCATGCCATGCATTACGCCTCTTCGGTTTTCGAGGGCGAGCGCTGCTATGGCGGCAAGATCTTTAAATCGGTCGAGCATTCCGAACGCCTGCGCAAATCGGGCGAGCTTTTGGACATGCCGCTGCCCTATTCGGTGGCCGAAATCGAAGCCGCAAAAGAGGCAACGCTCAAGGCCAACAACCTGACCGACGGCTATGTGCGGGCACTCGCGTGGCGCGGTGCGGGCGAAGACATGGGCGTTGCCGCCAAGCGCAACCCGATCCGCATGGCGGTCGCGGTTTGGTCTTGGGGCAACTATTACGGCGACGCCAAGATGAAAGGCGCCAAGCTTGACATCGCCAAGTGGAAACGGCCTTCGCCCGAAACCATTCCGCATGCTGCCAAGGCCGCCGGACTTTACATGATCTGCACGATGTCGAAACATGCAGCCGAGGCCAAGGGCTGTTCGGATGCGATGATGTTTGACTATCGCGGCTATGTTGCCGAGGCGACAGGCGCGAATATCTTCTTTGTCAAAGACGGCGAAGTGCATACCCCCAAGCCCGACGCTTTCTTGAACGGCATCACCCGCCAGACCGTGATTGGTATGCTGCGCGAAAAGGGCATCACAGTTCACGAGCGTGTTATCATGCCCGCTGAATTGGAAGATTTCCAGCAATGCTGGCTGACGGGAACCGCAGCCGAGGTGACGCCGGTTGGTCAGATCGGGGATTACAATTTTGAAGTTGGCGCCCTGACGCAGCAAATCTCCGCCGATTACGAAAAGCTGGTGCGCGCCTGATGCCTTTGCCTGTGACGCCCAAGCCAGGATTGAGTGTCACAGGCTGACCGCGCGTGGCCTCTGGCGCTTAACCCGCCAGTCGCATCGGTTCGCGCCAGACATACGGCCCGTCAGAGATCTGCAACAACTTCGCCTCATGGGCGCGCAAACTACGCCGCGCCGAGGCACCATAGCTGGCCAGACCATCGCGCAGCAAATTAGGAAAGGTCGCAAAGATTTGCGCCCGCGAGGCCGAACTCAGCGCGGCAAAGCCTTCCTCGCCGGGATAAAAGCTTTCGCTGGGCGTGCCTTCTGCATAGACGATCTGATGTGAGTCGAACATGATGTGAAAATAGGTGACCTGGGCCATCGGCACGGCGCGGATCGCCCCGCCATCGACCAGCATCTTGGCGGGAACCAACACCTCCTCTTCGCCAAACAGCAGCTCAACCTGCCAACCGCGCACCACCATCCGGTGCAAGGGCGACACCAGCAGATCGCGGTGATTGCTTAGGGTTCCGGCTTCGATCAAGATCGGCGCCAAATCTGTCCGCGCCGCGACAGTCATCGAGCCGATCCAGCGGATCGGCTGCAAGCCATGGTCAGCGGTTTCAACCAAATCACCGCGCTTGAGCATTTCGATAGGGCGCTTGCCTTTGGCAGTGGTGATCCGCGTGCCTTTGACAAAACACACAGCGGTGTCTTGCACCGTCAGCAAAGTGGCATCCACCGCCACGCCGCCATTCAGGATTTGTAAGCCACCGGCCGATTGTAAAATTCCATCGGCCTGATCTGCGCGCAGCCACGTTAGGGCAGTGCTATAGGTATTGGCCGGATTAGCCGCATTCCGCGCCGCCAAAGTGGTGGCGTTGTAAAACTGCGAAAGATCGACAAAATCACCGGCGGTAAAATCGGTGATCGTATCGGCGCCCTGGGCGACAAAAACATCCGCCCCCGCGCCCCCTGTCAGCGTATCGGCTCCTGCACCGCCGTCCAGCGTATCATTTCCAGCGCCGCCAAACAGGGCGTCAGACCCGTCGCCACCCTGAAGGCTATCATCTCCGCTGGGCACAAAATTCGCAGGCAATGGACCCGAGGATTGAATGACCACATTGTCAACCTGACCATCGGTCGCAACAGTGGCGGTCGCAGTGGTATTGGTGATCACCAAGGTGTTGTTTGTCGTGGCAGAGGTGAAGGTCAGGCTGACAGGCAGCACCGATGCATTGTTCACGGTTTCGGTTGTTGTGCCGATAACCGTGCCGTATGCGTCCAGAACTTCGATCTTGAAAGTGTGTTTGCCAACGCCCCAGCCGTTTTCCAGCAGATCGAGGCTTAGCGTCTGCTGTTGGCCCGCATTGACCTGAAAGCTTTGCCGGATCGAATCGCCGTAGGCGGCCTCATCGTTGTTGTTGAACGAGGCGCGGCCATCGCCGTATTCCATCGGCGCTGCGCCGCCCGTTGGGTTGCCAATGGTCCAACCCGTCAGGCCGGCACTAAAATCGCCATTGGTGATGCGGTTGCCTGTCAAGACAGGGTCTCCGACATCCCCATAGATCAGATCATTGCCGGCATCACCGGAAATGGTGTCATTACCCGCGCCACCATAAATTGTATCGGCGCCATCACCGCCCTGAATGCTATCGTTGCCGTTGCCCGAAAAACCCGAGTTAAGCAGCCCCGAGGACTGAATGACCACATTGTCAACCTGACCATCGGTCGCAACAGTGGCGGTCGCAGTGGTATTGGTGATCACCAAGGTGTTGTTTGTCGTGGCAGAGGTGAAGGTCAGGCTGACAGGCAGCACCGATGCATTGTTCACGGTTTCGGTTGTTGTGCCGATAACCGTGCCGTATGCGTCCAGAACTTCGATCTTGAAAGTGTGTTTGCCAACGCCCCAGCCGTTTTCCAGCAGATCGAGGCTTAGCGTCTGCTGTTGGCCCGCATTGACCTGAAAGCTTTGCCGGATCGAATCGCCGTAGGCGGCCTCATCGTTGTTGTTGAACGAGGCGCGGCCATCGCCGTATTCCATCGGCGCTGCGCCGCCCGTTGGGTTGCCAATGGTCCAACCCGTCAGGCCGGCACTAAAATCGCCATTGGTGATGCGGTTGCCGATCAGAGCCGAACCGCCTGTATCACCATAGATCAGATCATTGCCGGCCCCGCCCGCAAGACTGTCATCCCCCGCGCCGCCCAAGACAATGTCATCACCAGCGCCGGCTATGATGACATCCTTGCCATCCCCCGCTTCAATGTAATCGGCTTGGCCGCTGCCACTGATTAAGTCGTTGCCTGCGCCGCCGTAAAGGAAAGCACCTTGCGCATTGGCGTTTGGATTGGCGAAAAGCGAGTCATTTCCATCGCCGCCATAAAGCGTATCCGCCCCCGCGCCAGACACTCCACCAAACTGCATATCGCCATAAAGCACGTCATCGCCGGCGTCGCCGAACAACACGTCTGCGCCAAGGCCGCCATTCAGCGTGTCATTATCTGCCCCGCCATAAAGCAAATCCGACCCGCCGGTGCCACCGAACAAGACGTCATTGCCACCGTCACCGAAAATCGTATCGGCCTCACCATCGAAGGTGCCGCCGTCCAGCGTGTCATTGCCCGCACCGCCTGTGATATAATCTGCGCCCTGACCGCCATCGACAAAATCATCGCCAGCGTTGTCACCAATGATCGTATCCGCGCCGGCGCCACCATAGGTGCTGTCGTTGCCTGCGCCATCCCAGACGAAGTCGTTGCCGGAGCCGGCATAGATCAGATTGCTGCCGGTGTTATTCGCAATCCCTCCGACATCATCAATGGTATCATCGCCGTCACCCGCGTAAACGGTGTCATTGCCCGTGCCGTAGACAATAAGGTCATTGTTGGCACCGCCATAAAGCAGATCGTTGCCGTCGCCGCCGTAAACAGAATCTTCGCCAAGGCCGCCCAAAAGGGTGTCATTGCCACCATTGCCACTGATAATGTCATTGCCCGCGCCGCCATCCAGCAATTCAGAGGTGTCGTTGCGGCCTGTGATCGTATCGGTGCCGCTGCCGCCAAGCACGGTTTCAATGCTGGAAAGCACCCTGCCGTATTGATCCTGGCCGGTTTCCAGATTCAAATTATAGGAATAGGCATCTACCGCAGAGCCTGCAATCTGATAGGTGTCGTCGCCCGCGCCACCGTAATAGCCTTCGTTGACGCCGAAATTGGCCAGAATGACGTCATTGCCATCGCCGCCATAAATCGTGTCGTCATTACTCCCGCCGTCCAGCACATCATTGCCAGCACCGCCAAAAAGTCTGTCAAAGCCATCGCCGCCCAAAAGCGTGTCATCGCCCGTGCCGCCATCAAGCGTGTCATCGCCGGTGCCGCCGTCAAGCAGATCCCAGCCAACGCCTCCAAATAGGCTGTCGCTGCCCGAGTCACCAAAATACTGATCGTCGCCACCATTTTCGCCCCAAAGCGAATCATCGCCCGAACCACCGAAATAGGTATCATTGCCCGAGCCATCCCAGACCAGATCATTGCCCGAGCCGCCATAGACAAGGTTTTGGCCCGGTAAAATCGGAGCCCCGCCGGCGTCATCGATGGTGTCGTTGCCAGAACCGGCATAGACCGTATCGTTGCCAGCGCCATAGTTGATAAGATCATCACCCCGGCCGCCATAGACCATATCATCGCCGGCACCGGCAAAGATCTGGTCACCCGCCGAAGAGCCGGTAATGGTATCGCTGTTGTTTGTGCCGTTAAACGTCGCCATTTCGCCCCGCTTGTGCCAACAGCTTGTTTGCGCAGTGACGCGCAAGGCAAGACAAGCAGGGCAAAGCCCAAAGCTGCCTTTTCAACCTGAAAAACACACCTGATTTGGCCTTTGCGGCCTGACTGCTCTTTTTTTGCGGTTCGACATCCATTGGTATCGAACTCTTATCTTTAGTATAGAGCCAGCTCGAGGGGGCGTTGTCTATAAATTCTTACTAAAATTAGACACAATTTGGCTCGATAAGCGCCACTAAGCTAAAAATCTTGGCCAATAAGACACAGATTAAGGCATAATTGTGGCAAGTGCCGCAGTCAGGCCCGTTGCGGCCTAGCCAAATATGTCAGTGGTGATCTGCTCGTACCAGCTTAGACCCTCGGCTGCGGTCTCACTGCGGGTCTGCGGGCTTTCATCAGGGGCGCTGATGATCAGACTATCAGATTGGAACTTTTCCGGCGTCGGATGAAAGCTTTCGCTTAGTTTCACTGCGTCATTGGGGGCCAAAAGCGACCAGCAAATGTTGGCATAGCTTGGGTCCGTGCGCGCAACGCCTGCCGCTTCGGCAAGCAGGGCGGCAGCGGCGGCATAGGCATGACCATGCGCAGCAAAGGCGGATTTTGGCATATCGCCCGCAGCGGCACTGTCGCCCAAGACATAGACCTGCGGATCTATCCGGCTTTGCAGGGTAAAGGCATCAACGGGGGCCCAGCCGCTGGCATCAGTCACGCCAGCAAGCGCTGCAATCCGGCCCGCCTGCTGGGCGGGAATGGCGTTGCAGACATCGACGGCCACGGTTTCGCCGTCGATCACGACCTCCATCGCTTCGGGGCGGATTTCCAGATCTTCCGCGCCAAAGTCGGGGCCGATCCAGCTGATCATGCCATTGTAATATTTGCCCCAAGCATTCTCGAACAGGGTCTGTTTGGTGAAATGATCCTTGGGATCAAAGATCAGGATTTTCGCGGTCGGATTGGTCTGTTTCAACCGATGCGCCAGCATCGAGACCCGCTCATAAGGCGACGGCGGGCAGCGATAGGGCGCAGGCGGCGCAATCATCGCAAAGACCCCGCCCTGTGGCATCGCGTCGATCTGATCGCGCAGCAGGCGGGTTTGGTCGGGGGATTTGAACGCATGCGGCATGATCTGCGCCGCCTCTGGTGTCCACCCCGGCAGCGCGCCCTCGACAAAATCGATGCCGGTTGACAGCACCAATCTGTCGTAGGCCAGCACCTCGCCCGACCCAAGCGTGACCGTCTTAGCCAAGCGATCAACCGCTGTGGCCGTTGTCTGCAAAATCTGTACACCCGCGCCTGCCAGCGCCTGATAGCCAAAGGTCAGGCTGTCAAAATCGCGCAGACCGCCAAGATAAAGGTTGGACAAAAAGCAGGTGTGATAGGCCGGATGCGGCTCGACCAAGCTGACCCGCAGCCCCGCTTTCGCCAACAGCCGCGCCATGGTGGCCCCACCAACACCACCACCGATCACCACCACATGCAGCCCAGCCTTGGCCTGCAACATCGGCGCGGACAGCCAAGCGGCCCCCGTCAATGCAGCCTTTAGAACATGGCGGCGGTCAAGCGGCATTGGTTTTGCATCCTATCGAAACCCTTGGGCGGCGCGCGGCCGCCCAAGGCTGAAATCATTGAGAAAAGCTGGAAAGATAGGCGATCAGCGCCGCGCGATCCTCTGGCTTTTTCAGACCGGCAAAAGACATCTTGTTCTTTGGAACAGCCGCCTTCGGATCAGCCAGATAAGCGTCAAGGCTGGCCTCATCCCAGATCAGCCCGGCGTCGCCTGCGGCCAACATCGCTGGCGAATACTTAAAGCCCTCGACGCTGCCCGCCTTATGGCCAACAACTCCGTTCAGCATCGGACCCGCGCCGTTTTTGGCGCCATCACCGACTTTGTGGCAGGCGGCGCATTTCTTGAACACCTTGGCCCCCGCCTCGATCATCGCAGGATCAATGGCGACAGGTTCAGGGGCGGCTGGTTCGGCGGCAACGGGTTCGGCCACCGCTTCGGCCTTGGCCGCGCCCTCGTCCGGCGTCACATCCAGCACCGAAGCATAGGCGGTGATTTCGACCTTATCCTTGCAGTTTTCCATGCAAGCCGGTTTTGAAAACTCGGCCAGCTCCACTGTGTCACGATTGTCGACAAAGAAGCCCTCGGCGTTGGGCATTTTGACCTCGCCAAAGTTTTCCTTCGACAGCACAAAATCTTCATCCACCAGATCGTTGGAATACAAGATATAGGCCAGAATCGCATAGACATCGTTCGGCTCTAGCGTCTGCGCATTGCCGTAGGGCATCGAGCGATGCACATAGTCAAAGGTGGTCGACAGATAGGGCCAATAGGAGCCTACGGTTTTCAAAGGGTCGGTATCGGCCAAAGTGCCCTGACCACCGGCCAGCTTTGGCCAGTTGTCGACGCCCTCGGCAAATTCGCCGTGGCAAACCGCGCAACGCTCGGAAAACAGATCCTCGCCGGTGGTCACATCGCCCGAGCCTTCGGGCAAGCCTTGGCCATCGGGGCGCACATCATGGTTCCATGCGGCGATTTCCTCGGGCAAAGCGGCGCGGCCCAGACCGATCTTTTCCGCAAAGGCGGGGGCGGTCAAAGCAGTGGCCAGCGTCAAACCTAATAGAAGTTCAGGAAATTTCGACATTCTCGGCCTCCCCGTTCGACTTGACCCACCAAGTCTGAATGCAATTGTTGTGATAGACCGAATTCAGGCCGCGAATGGCACGCAGCGCGGCCTTTGTCGGCTGCACATAGCCGGTGCTGTCGGTGGCGCGCGATTGCAGCAGCATTTCCGACCCGTCCCAGACATGATCGAAATAGAACCGATGCAGTGCCTTGTCGCTGGCCTGCGGCGCAAGCCGTGCCTCATGCCAGGTTTTGCCGCCGTCCACCGTCACATCGACCCGCGTGATAGACCCGCGACCCGACCAAGCCAAACCTGTGATCACAAGCGGCCCAGTGCCATGTTTGATCGGCATTTGCGGGCTGGGCGAGGTGACCACGGATTTCGCATCCATCACCCATGTCCATTTGCGCGCCGAACCATCGGCCATGGTGTCGGTGTATTTCGAGGTTTCTTCGCGGGTTTCCCAAGGCTGATCACCGACTTCGATGCGGCGCAGCCATTTGACCCACATATTGCCTTCCCAGCCGGGCACCACCAAGCGCACCGGATAGCCATGCTCTTTGCGCAGAGCCTCGCCATTGGCTTTGAAGGCAACAAGGCAATCGTCCAGCGCCTTTTCCATCGGAATCGAGCGGCCGTTCGACGAGGCGTCGGCACCTTCGACCAAGATCCACTTGCCCTCGGGCTGCACGCCCGCCTCTTCCAGCAACAGCCGCAGCGGGATGCCGGTATATTCCATGTTATGGATCATGCCATGGGTAAACTGCGAGCCGTTCAGCTGCGCGCCGGCCCATTCCATGCCGGTATTGGCGGCACATTCCAGAAAATGCACCCGGCTTTCGCGCGGAAAGCGTTCCAGATCGGCATAGGTGAACACAAGCGGCGTATCGACCAAGCCATTGATCATAAGCCGATAATCATCCTTCGACAGCTCGATCGCGCCAGAGTGGTGGCGCTCAAACCCGCAGCCCTGCGGCGTGATGGTGCCATCCAGCGCATGGATCGGGGTAAAGTTGATCGACGAGGTCACATCCGCCGTCAGCCAAGGCACGTTGCGCCGAACAACGTCGGTTTCAAAGCGGATCGGCAGGCCATAGGGCGTGGCATCGACGCCATCGCCAAAGCTTTGCGCCCAAGGCTGCACTGTGGTGATCAGCGGGTCAGGCGTCTGCGCCATGCCGGCGCCGCCGGTCACCGCCAGCGCCGAACCCGCAACGCTTGCCCGCAAAAACCCACGGCGCGTGGTGCCGAAGTCTGCGGTGTCAGTTGGTTTTTCCGTCATGGGGTCTTTCTCCTTCACGGGACTTTTCCTGTGGGTGCGGGCTTACGCGCCCGTCACCACAACCGAGGTATTTGGCGTGATTTTCACCGTGCCGATTTTGCGGATATGGCTTTCCAGAACGTCCCAGATTTGCGGGCCTTCGGTGCCTTCGTTGACGCTGGCCCAGCCTGCGACCGTATAGGATTTGCTGGCATCAATGCCTTCGCCGGTGGCCAGCAGGGTCATATTGCTGATCCGCTTGCCAATAGGTTTTGAGACATCAATATGATAGCCAAGCCCCCCAACCCGCACCATATCGCCACCCTGCTGGTAATAGGGGTCGGTGTTGAACAGGTTGTCGGCGACATCTTCCAGAATGGTGTTGATGGTCTCGCCGGTCATCTCGGTGCGGTAGACCTGACCATAAGTCATTGATGTGGCGTTGTGAATCGCCTCACGCGTGATCGCTTCTCCCGGCATCACCGAAGGCCCCCAGCGCACGCCGGGCGACATGGCGATCTGCGCATCGCGTTCCGAGCGCACCGCGTCACAGATCAGATCATCCCACGTGCCGTTAAAGTTGCCGCGGCGATAGAGCAGGCTTTCGGTGGTGCCAATCTCTTCTTCCAGCTGCGCCTTGAAGGGTTCGCGTTCGCCATCAATCAGCGCCGCCATCTCGGCATCCGGTGTGATCACATCGGCAAAAATCGGGATCAGCTTGTGGCGAAAGCCCATCATGCGGCCATCGCGCACATCCAGATCGACGCGGCTGACAAATTTGCCGTTCGACCCCGAGGCGATCAGAATGGTTTGCCCCACCAAAACAGGTTCAGGAATCGCGTCATGGGTGTGGCCGGTCAGGATCACATCAATGCCCTGCACTTGGGCTGCCATCTTTTGGTCGACGTCAAAGCCGTTGTGCGACAGGCAGACCACCAGATCGACACCCTTGGCGCGCAGCTCGTCGACCATCTCTTGCATCCGCTCTTGGCGAATACCGAACGAATATTCAGGAAACATCCACTTCGGGTTGGCAATCGGCATATAGGGGAAGGCCTGACCGATCACGCCAACCTTAACGCCACCCTTTTCAAAGATCTTATAGGGTTCAAACGCGGGTTCATCCCATTCAGAATCAAAGATATTCGCGCCCAAGAACGGGAAGGGCAGTGCATCGACGATCTCTTTGACGCGCTCGGTGCCATAGGTCCATTCCCAATGGCTGGTCATCGCCTCGACGCCCAGTTTGTTCATCACATTGACCATGTCCTGACCCTTGGTCAAAAGCGAGGTCATCGAGCCATGCCAAGTGTCGCCCCCATCCAGCAAAATGCTGTCAGGCCGCGCGGCGCGGATAGATTTCACCACGGTCGCCACGCGGTCCATGCCGCCCATCTTGCCATAGGTTTTGCCCAGAGCGGTAAAGTCGTCATGGGTCAGTGCATAGGCTTCGGGCGAGCCTTTGGTCAGATTGAACATCTTAATAAAATCGGCGCCGGTCACATGCGGCGGTTTGCCGTGGGCATCGCCAACACCGATGTTGATTTCAGGTTCGCGAAACCAGATCGGCTTTAGCTGCGCGTGAATATCGGTGATATGGATCAGCGTCACATTGCCAAAATCATCAAACTGCAACAGCTGATCTTGGGTCAGCGCCTGTTGCGCCGCAAGGCGCGACCAGTTGCCGATGCCAGAGGCACCCCAGATCGCAGATGCGGCAACAGAGGCCTGCAAAAACTCGCGGCGCGAAATCATTGGTCTTCTCCATATCAAACCGTCTGGCATCTCGCGCGCAAGGTCGGCGCGGATGTGTCGGCCGCAGCCGAGGGTTTGGCGCGAGGCTTGCCCCGCGCCAAAGATCAATCAGGGGCGAACGCCCACACCTTCAACCGAAAGCCCGTCGCCACGCGAGGCGACGTAAAGCTCTAGCGCGCGGAATTCGGCAGAGCCTTCTTTGAAGGTTTCCGCACGGGTATCGCGCACACAGCCTTTGAAACGCTGCTGAATCCCCACCAAACCGGCATCTTTCAGACGGTAAACCGGAAAGCCGCTCAACTGGCCTTGGCTAAGGTGGTCAGCGCGGATCATTTTGCCGTAGTTCTGCTCGTGGCAAGAGGCACAAGACAGCTCGAGCTGGCCAAAACGCGTGTAGTAAAGGTCTTTGCCCTTCTGCCACCAGTCTGCCGCCGCCCCGTCGATTGCCGGATGCACCAGCTCGCCACGACCGGCCATCGAAATAGCGGCGGTCATGTTTTTCATGTCGTTGCCGCTCCATTTCCACTCTTCCGCGCCCATATGGGTGGTGCGGCAGTTGTTCACGAAGTTCTCCATCGACCAAAGATCATCCCCAGCAGGATTCATCTTTGGCATGGTGGCGCGGGTGGCTTTCAGGCTGGCAATGTCTTCGTGACAAGAGGCACAAGATTTGCCTTCGGTGCCATCGACCGTGTTCCACATATCCATGCCCTGATCGACAAAGACCAAGGCAGGGTTCGAGAAATCGTCCATCTGCATGGTGCGTGTCTCGCCTTCGCGGAACAGCCAGCCCGACAGAACCTCGGGCAAGGCCCCGTCAAGCGAAGCCGCCGGAGCGGTGCGCGTCACGAGGGTGATTTCGTCGTTTACAACCAGATCGACGCCTTCAACGGCGTCGCAATAGGCCACGGTGCCGACCGAAACGGTCATTGCGGCGGCGGCGATTAAAGTTCTGCCTAGACGCAGACGCATTGTTATTCCTCCCTTTTGAAGACCCGCCGCCTGTGTGGCGATGGGTCAGTCCGCATATCCGCCTTAGGCGACTTCGATAGATTTCTTGTCCTCGTAGACCGATCCGTCATCATCATACCAAGTGAAGACGAATTCCCCTGCGGCATCGACTTTGACGTCGAATTCGAAATAGGGGTTGGTCGAAACCGCTGGATCAATCGCGATGTCGATCACGTTTGCGCCGTTAAAATCGCAGGTGAAGCGGTTGATGATCTCACGCGGGATCAGCTTGCCTTCGCCGTCCTTGCGCTGGCCGGATTCCATCGGGTGGCTGATCAAGGTTTTCAGCGTGACCACTTCACCGACAGCTGCCGATTTCGGAACTTTCACGCGGGGTTTGACGTCGTTCATAACTCTCTCCTTGCCAGACCCGATCAGCCGCCGCAGCCGCCGATGGTCACTTTTACGGTGGATTCGGCCTGTGCAAAGCTGCCGTCAGCCAGTTTGGCGATGGCGACAACCTTTTGCGTCTTGGCCAAACGAATGCGGGTGGCAGCGTTTTGCGAACCGGCCGCAGGACCAAAGTTAAAGGTCGCAACCGCCGGAGTGGGGTTGCCCGTGGCCAACAGCATGATCGCAGTGGCGCCCGGAGCGCTGACCGAAACCGGAACGGTATTGCCGTTTTCAGCGATTTCGGGCGCGGTCAGGGTCACGCCAGCGGTGCCAATCGCGGCCCCGCCGGTAAAGGCAGCGATGGCCTCGTCAGTCGCTTCGGCCCAAAGCGGCATCGGCAGCAAGCTTGCCGCGATCCCGCCAAAGCCCAACGCGAGGGCATCACGTCTTGAAAGTTTCATGGTTTTCTCCTCGTTCATTGTGGCGCCTGCCTCAGTCTTTCAGCGTCATCAGATAGGCGACGACGTCTTCGATCTGCTGGCCGTCCAAAATCGGTGGCAAATCCGCAGTCGGGGCTTTGCCGGTATAGGCATCGCCGGGGCGGACATAGCCGGTGGTCTTGTAGAAGGCAGGCATCACCGTGCCTTCAAAGGTCATTTTCGCATTGGCAACGATGCCGCGCAGCTGGGCTTGCGACCAACGGTCGGCCGCCCCATCCAAGGCTGGGCCGATGTTGCCTTGGAAGGCAGCCTCGGGCAGTGCGGTCACAACGTGACAGGCGACGCAGTTGCCCATCGCACGGCTGCCCATGATTTTTGCACCGGAAGCGGCATCGCCGGCGGTGCCGGTCAGGCTCGCCTCGATTGCGCCTTCGGCATAGCTAACGTCGGCTGGAGCCGTCTGGGCTGCGGCGGGTAGCGCCGCAAACGCGGCCAGCACCAAGCCGAGCATGACTTTGCTTTGCATTATTGTCCTCCCTGGTCTCTCCTGACTTTACGATAAGACAAGGAGGTCACTTGTAGCAATAAGTATATTTGTATCTTTGAATATTCTTTTTCAATTTCCAGCGTTGATCTGGCCTGCAAGGTATTTTTGAAACGGCTCGGACCCATCATAGCCGTGATCTTTGACCCATTGCAGCAGCGCGCGGGTGGTGCCTTTGCCAAAGGCCCCGGGCATCGAAACAACCGCTGCCTGTGTCGCAGTTTTATCGGCTGGCACCTCTTCGGGCAAAAAGATCAGCGTCGGGGTAAACATCACCCCCCAGCGCACCGCCATGTCTTTTTCCGCCAGAACTGTGCCGTCAAAATCCGTCACATCGACATCGCCGAACAGATTGATCTGAATGACAAAATAGTCATTTTTCAGCATCGCATCAATGGCCGGATCGGGAAAAACCTCTTCCTGCATTTTGGTGCAATAGATGCAGCCGCGCTGTTCAATCATGATCAAAAGCCGCTTGCCCTGCGCCGTCGCCTCGGCCAGATCTTCGCGCAGATCCTTGAAAGTTTCGTGCTGCCATTCCGTCTTGTGCAGGCCATCGTCGCCAAGCGTGACCGCGCCCGCAGGCAGGCCAAACCCCAAGATCAGCGCCAAAAAAAGAACCAAGCGTTTCATCAAAACCTCCCGAAATTATTGCAGCGTGCCGCTGAAATCAAAGTGACGGATCATAAAATCAGCCAGATAGCTGACCGAATTTGTCGCGATCAGCAGGGCAAAAACGATCAACATCGCGCCCATGATCTTTTCCACATAGCCAAGATATTTGCGATTGCGCCCGACCCAGCCCAAGAAGGGTTGGGCAAAAAACGCAGCAATCACAAAGGGCAGCGTCATCGCAAGCCCGTAGACCAGCAGCAGGCTCGCGCCGCGCCACAGATCGCCCATGCCACTGGCCACCATCAGAATCGCCGCCAAAGCCGGACCGACGCAGGGCGTCCAGCCAAAGCCAAAGGCCAGCCCCATGACATAGGACCCCACAATCCCCGAAGGCTGCGTCCCCGCATCCAGCCGCGCTTCGCGGTACAAAAACGCCACTTTGATCACGCCCAGAAAGTGCAGACCAAAGACCAGCAAAACCGTCGCCGCCACATAGGACAACGGCTGTTTCCACTGCAAAAACGCCTGCCCAAGCGCCGTTGCCCCAACGCCCAGCAGCATGAAAATCGTGGTGACTCCCAGCGAAAACGCAATCGCCGAAAAGATCAGCCGCCGCTGTGCGCCCGCTGCGATTCCGCCCTGCGCGCGCAGCTCTTGCATCGACAGACCTGCCATATAAGATAGATAAAACGGCACCATAGGCAGAATGCAGGGCGACAAAAACGACAGCAGACCCGCAATCGCAGCGCCGCCATAAGACATCTCGAACATAGGGACTCCGCAGGTTTGGCAGCTGGTAAAAACGCTTGCCTAAAAATCTGTATATATTACAATCTTTCTATATATTTTGAGAGCCGTCAATGAATCTGTTTCGCCTTATCACCTTGACGCTCTTGCTCGTCTGGCCAAACCTTGGGCGGGCTCAACTGCAATTGCTGATGTTTGAACAGCCTGGGTGCAGCTATTGCGCGCAATGGACCCGCGAGATTGGGCCTATTTACCCCAAAACCACCGAGGGCGAATCGGCGCCGCTACAAAAAATCGACATCCACGCGCCGCTGCCTGCTGGGCTTAACCTACGCTCGACCCCGATTTTCACGCCAACCTTTGTGCTTTTGAACAACAAAACCGAGGTCGGGCGGATCGAAGGCTATCCGGGGCAGGACTTTTTTTGGGGCCTGCTGGGCCAGCTTATCGCGAAAACGAAATAGGCCAAAACAAAACAGACAGTGGACGCAACCGGCAAAGCCTTGCTATCACTTGCAAACAGGCCAGTTTGGCCGCAGGTACCTTAGCCGGAGACAGCCTTTGCCGTTGATTAAAATCAAGCGTCTCGCATGGATCGTGACTTTCGCGACCCTGTCGGGGGCAGCCCTACCTGCCGCAGCCGAAGTCTCCTTTACCGATCGCTCCCAGGCGCTGCCACTGCGGCAAAGCTACGAGGGCGAATGGAATCACTACGTCGGCGGCGGTGTCGCAGTGTTGGATTGCAACGACGACGGCCTGCCAGATTTCTTTGCCGCAGGTGGTGCCGCGCCATCGCGGCTGTTTGTGAACACCTCGGAAAAAAGCGGTGATATCAGCTTTGCCGAGCATCCCATCGCGTCATTGTCCGAGGTGACCGGCGCCTATCCGATCGACATCGACGGTGATGACATTTTGGATCTGGTGGTGCTGCAAGACGGGCCAAACACCCTGCTGCGCGGCGAAGGTCAGTGTAATTTCACTGCTGCACCAACGGCTTGGGGTTTTCAGGCCGGCAGCGAATGGACGACCTCTTTCAGTGCAACTTTCGAGGCGGGGCAAAGCTGGCCGACGCTGGCCTTTGGCAATTATGTCGATGAAACCAACCCAGACGGTCCGTTTGAGGCCTGCGACAAGAACTATCTTCTGCGCCCCGCGGCCCGCAGCTTTGGCCCGCGCATCCCGCTTGAACCTGGGTTCTGCGCGCTTTCGATGCTGTTTTCTGATTGGCAGCGCAATGGGGTGCCCGATCTGCGGGTGTCGAATGACCGGCAATATTACGTTCGCAACGGGCGCGAACAGATGTGGCACATGACCCCGCTGGCCGAATATACCGAAGCCGAGGGCTGGCCGGTGATGAAACTTTGGGGCATGGGCATTGCCAGCCGAGATATCACCGGCGATGGGCTTCCCGAGGTGGTGTTAACCTCGATGGGTGACCAAACCTTGCAGCTGAATATGGGTAAAGGCGTGATGAAAAACGCGCCCTATGCCACCGGCACCTATTCCAGCGTGCCCTATAACGGCGATGATGGCCGCGCCTCGACAGGTTGGCACGCCGAGTTTGGCGATATCAACAATGATGGGCGTGACGATCTGTTCATCGCCAAAGGCAATGTCGAACAGATGCCCTCGAATGCCATTCACGATCCGAACAATCTGCTGATCCAGCAAGCTGACGGCAGTTTTGTGGAAAAAGGCGGCGTGACGGGGGTGGGCACGACGGAACGCTCGCGCGGGGCGGCTGTGGTGGATTTGAACAAAGATGGGCTGCTGGATCTGTTGGTCGTCAACCGCCGCGCGCCCTTGGAAATCTGGCAAAACACCACGGCAGAGGCAGGCCATTGGCTGGCGATTGATCTGCGCGACGCGGGCCCAAACAGCCGCGCGATTGGGGCTTTTGTCGAATTGCGCCTGCCCGATGGCCGAATTCAGACGCAAGAACATACGGTTGGCGGGGGGCATGCCTCGGGCGAGGCCAGCCCCTTGCACTTTGGGCTTGGCGCAGCAGAGCAGGTTGAACTGCGGGTGATCTGGCCCGATGGTCAGACCTCCGATTGGGCTCGGACAGCCACAAACCTTATATTGCGTGTCAGCCGCGACGCGCGCCCTACCCTTCTTTTGGCAGAGGAACCCTAAGTTATGCGCCTGAGATTCGTTACCCCGCTGCTGGTTTTAACGGCGACGATGGCCTTGGCCGAGGCTCCGGCGATTTCGCCGCTCAGCGATGCCGATTTCCCGCAGTTCTCGACGGCAGAAATCGCCTTGGGCCAAGCCCTGTTCTGGGATCGCGAGCTGTCGGGCAATCGCGGCATCTCCTGCGCCACTTGCCACCACCCCCGTTTCGGCACCTCGGATGGGGTTTCGCTGGATATTGGCGAGGGCGGGATTGGCCTGGGGCCGGATCGCAAAGCCGACCCCAAGAACTATCCCGAGCAACGCATACCGCGGAATGCACCAGCGCTGTGGAATGTTGGCGCGCATGGCTTTACCGTTTTGTTCGCTGATGGCCGAATCGAGGCGGATAGCAGCCGTGCAGGCGGGTTCCGCACGCCCTTGGAAGATGAAATGGTCACGGGATTTGCCTCTTTATTGTCGGCGCAGACCATGTTTCCAGTGCTGTCGAGCGATGAAATGGCAGGCCATTACGAGGAAAATGAAATTTCGACATTGGTGCGGCAGGGCCGCATCACTGGCCCCGATGGGGCTTGGGAAGCCATTGCCAGACGCATCGCAGCCATTCCAGCCTATGCCGCTGATTTTAAGTCTGTTTATCCAGAAATCAGCGCAGGCAGGCCTATACATTTCACCGATATTTCGAATGCCGTAGCGGCCTATATGACCTTTGATTTCCGCTCTGACGGTTCACCTTATGACGCCTTTCTGCGCGGTGAAGCGGCTCTGAGCGATCAAGCTGAAGCAGGGCGGGTGTTGTTTTACGGCAAAGCGGGCTGTGGCAATTGTCATTCAGGCGCCTTGCTGACCGATATGACATACCACGCAATGGGCGACCCACAGATTGGGCCGGGCAAAGCCGAGCGCTTTGAGCGTCACCAGCGCGATACTGGCCGAATGCGAGTCTCGAACAACCCCGCTGACGCCTATGCTTTCCGCACGCCGTCTTTGCGCAATGTCACGCTGACAGCACCCTATGGCCATGCCGGCAGCTACCGCGACCTTAGCGATTATCTGCGGCATCACATGGCTCCTGGATCTGGCTTGGCAGATTATGACCTAAGTCACGCGATTCTTCCCGCGATGGAGGTCGGCAAACCCGATTTGGCACCAGGCGAGGAAGCGTCGAACTATGCGGCGATTGCCAACGCGATCAAGGCTCCGGCAATCAGCCTTTCAGAACCGGAGTTTAACAGCATCATGGCCTTTCTGAAGGCACTTGAAGACCCATTGGCGGTGGCTGGCGGTCGCATGGGCATTCCAGACAGCGTCCCTTCAGGCTTGCCGATTGATCGCTAGGGGCTAGTTCACCACAAATTCGGCATGTAAGGCACCTGCGGCGTTAATGCTTTTCAGAATGTCGATCATGTCATGCGGGGCGACGCCCAAGGCGTTCAGCCCGGCGACCACTTCGGAAAGATTGGTGCCGCCCTGAACTTCGGCCAGCCCCGTGCCCGGCGCGTTCTGGATGCCAACTGATGATTGCGGCACCACGATGGTCTGGCCCTGCGAAAACGGGTTTGGTTGCACCACCACCGGCGTATCGTCGATCCGAAGCGTCAAATTGCCCTGCGCGACGGCGACGCGGCTGATTCTGACATCTTCGCCCATCACTATGGTGCCGGATCTCTGATCAACCACAACTCGCGCTTTCGATTCCGGCTCGATCGTTAAATTTTCCAACTGGCTGATCAAATGTGCTGGCGAGCGCCCATTTGTTTGCAAAAGCACAGTGCCCGCATCCAACATTTCCGCCGATTTTCGCCCGGTGGCCTTATTGATCACCGTCTCAATGCGCGCGGCGGTGGTGAAATCAGGCTCACGCAGGGCAAGACGCATCGATTGCAACTGGGTGAAATCAAATTCCACCTCACGCTCGACGCGCGCACCAGAGGGGATCATGCCCGCCGTTGGAACACCTTGAACCACTTTTGCGGTCTGCCCATCAGCCGAGACTCCGCCGGCAATGATCGCACCTTGGGCAACAGCATAAATCTTCCCGTCGGCCCCATTCAAAGGCGTCATGATCAAAGTGCCACCAAGCAGGCTTTTGGCATCCCCAATCGCAGAAACGGTGACGTCAATCTGGCCACCCGCACGCGCAAAAGGCGGCAAAGTGGCTGTTACAAAAACCGCGGCGACGTTTTTAGGCTGAAACGACTCGCCCGAGACATTGACGCCCAGCCGTTCTAGCAGATTGGACATGATTTCTTCGGTAAAAGGCGCATTTCGCAGTCCATCGCCACTGCCATTCAAGCCGACAACCAAGCCATAGCCGACCAAATCATTCGCACGCACCCCGTCAAATTCGACCAAATCCTTAATGCGAATTGGACCCGCGAACAGGAAAGTTGGCAGGCAGGCGATCAAAATCGCAAAGAAAAAAGCCCGTATCATAGGTAATCCAACAGACTAAGGTGCGACATGCGGGCCGTAAGGGCGTAAATGGTTTCCAGCTGTGTCTGGGTTTCTTGCAGTTTGGTTGCGGTGCTATAGGGGTCTACCGATGTCAGGTCATTGCGTGCGATCTGAAGCGCGCTTTCCTCGGAAGAATTGCGGGTTTCTGCGGCAGAAATTTGCGATTCGGTGACGCCCAGACGGGCAGAGAGTTCAAGCCGATGGCTCTGGCTTTGTAACAGATGCGTCCCCGCCGCTTCGGCCAATGATCTGCGCAAGTCTGGTTGAGCGGAAAACAGGCCGCGGCCCAACAAGGCCGCAAGCGCGATGCCGGTTAGCGTTTCGGTGATGGCAGGATCTTTTGCGGTGATATCAAGATTTGCGGTTTCGCCCGGAGCAATCGTCACAGGCTCTAGCGGCGCACCCCCGTTGTAGGCTTGCGTCGCAAAACCTGCGGGGTCCTGAAACCAATTTGAAACCGCAGCGATCACATCTTGCACCGAAGTTGCCCCCGCCGTTGCCGCATCAAGCGCGGTGAGAATGCTTTGCGACCCCGTCACGGGTACGATTGCAGTTTCCACGCCACCAAAGAGCGATCGCCCGCCGACGGCCACATTCAAGGCGGCGATGGTTGACTGAAAGATTTGCTGCGCCTCCCCCCCGACACCAGAAAGCTGTGCCGTTCCAGAGCCCGCAGAAACCGTCATCAGCGATTGGCGCAATTGCAGCGCCAAACTGTCAATTGTTTGCAGCCCCGCCTGCATCGTGGTGGTAAACAACCCTGCTTCTTGGGTTTGGGCCGTATAGCCTTTTATCCGCGCAAGCGAGGTATCGATGCCTGAAACAAGACTTAAATTTCCAGAAAACTTTTTCGCGATATCAATTGTTTGCCCCGTTGTCAGCTCGGTCGACAGGCGTTGCATCTCAGTTTTAAGACTGAGGTTTTTTGCGCGAAACGCGAAGGCGCTTGTCATATCGCCGACAGAGGTGGTGACCATTTTTCAAATCTCCAAAAGGCGCTGCAATAGATCGTTGACGACCGAAATTACCTTAGCGTTGGCGGTATAGGCTTTTTCGATCAACAACAGCGTTTGCATCTCGTGATCGGTATCGACGCCGCCCTGAAGCTCGAGGGTTTTTACCGTTTCAAGTTTGGCGGCGTTATAACTGGCGTCATTTTCGGCTGCGACGCGACCACTTGCGGCAAAAGAGGTCATATCGGTCGCTAGCGTCGCAAAACTACGGCTTGCGGCAGAGAAGCCGCCAGAGGCCGGCGTGCGCAGGCTCTCCAAAGCCGCTGAAAAACGATTGAATTGCGCGGCACTGCCAACCGGGCCAGGCGCCATCGCGCCAAGCCCATCGCGCAGCTTTGAAAGATCGCCGCCCTTAGTGGGATCAACCGAAGAATTCACGCTAAGGCGCTGCGCAAGGCCGACTTCGGCGCTGGGGTCAAAACCGCTGCCGGTATCGGTAAAGAGCCCTGGCGCGCTCAGGGGTAGGCTTGGGTCGGTAGCAGGATCGGCAAATCGGGTGATCAAATCGCGGGCGAGCGCGTCAAGATTGGCCTGGGCCGCTGGTGCAAGGCTGTCGCGTACCTGAAAGGCGGCCGCGAGCGTGCCGCCAGAAATAAGGCTGCTGTCCCCCGAGGTTGCAACAGAACGGTCGTCCAAGGTTAGGCCCGAAAGCGCCCCTGAAGCTTGGGTCATTCCAGCCACAACCACCCCGGCCGCGGTAAAGCCAAACTCTGCGGGCTTACCATCTAAAATGATAGCACCACCAGTGGTGAACAAGGCAACCCCGCCATAACTTCGGGGCACTTCGCGCAGTGGCACAATCGAGGCAATACTATCAATGGCGCGCTGGCGCTGATCCATCAAAGCAGAGACATCGCGGCCATTGACCAGGCCAACGCCGATATCACCGTTGAACTGCGCCACCTGATTCAGAGTGATGTTCAACAAGCTCACCTGATCGGAAATCTGACCATCCGCATCCGCACGGGCAGATTGAATTGCCGTCGCCGCGCTAGAGATTTGTTGCGTCAAAGCGGTAGCAGATTGCAATACTCCGATCAGGCGCGTGTCTGCATCCGGACGCGATGCGGCCTCTTGCAAGCTTGTTGAGAACCCTGCTACCCGCGAGACGAGCGAACCTTCTGACCCAACACTGCCAAGCGCCGTCTCCAAGCGAGTCATGAAATCGACCACAGTCGAGCTGGCGCTGCTGCCCGCCTGTGCGACCCTGCGATCGGCAATGACGGCGAGATCCGCCTGTCGCAGCACACCGTCGACCTTTACGCCCTGCCCAGATTGGCCCACGACCCGCGCAGAGGTTTGCAGTTCGCGGCGCGCGTAGCCTTCGGTCATCGCATTCGCGACATTGGAGGAAATCAGCTCTGCCGCGCGCGCGGCCGCATTCAGCCCAGACAGGGCGGAATTCAGGCTGCCTGTGAGTGACATCTACGCCTCCTATCGCTTGATACTATTGGTTTCTTGCAGCATTTCATCCACCGCCTGAATAACCTTGGCATTCGAGGAATAGGCGCGCTGAGTTTGAATAAGTTGCACCAATTCGGTTGCCACATCGACGGAGGATTCCTCACGCGTGAAGCCTAACATATTGCCTGTTGGTCCTTCTCCGGCATTCCAAAGATAGATCGGGCCCGATTCGACGGAAAGCCGATAGCCCTGATTGTCGGTGGCAAGCAGGCCGTTTGGGTTCGGCACATCGACAACTGGAATTTGGTACAGCCGCCGCGTAAAGCCTTGATCGTAGATCGCATAAAGATTGCCAGATTCATCTACCGTCATCGAGCTAAGACTGGCAACCGGCGTGCCGTTTTTCCCGATTGAGACCGGCGTAAAGCCGGTCGAAAGTTGGGTCGTGCCATCAATCTGGCCAATCTTACCAACATTCAGATTGATTGTGCCCCCTGCAACCGGCACATCCATGCCGCCGGTGGCCGGATCATAGGCCGCGCCAAAAAGCGTTGTTACATTCAGCAAAGTGCCGCCCGCAACCTGACTGGAATTAAACTCAAGCCGGTAACTGCCAACAATCGCGTCAGCTTGCGCGCCATCGCGCACGGTCATGTTCCAAGCGTTCGATGCCCCCGCAACAGGCACCTCGGGCGTGTATTCAAAGTTTAACGATTCGGACTCGCCCAAATTGGCAAAATATTCGACACCAATCGCAAGAGGATCACCGCTGGCGCCTGCGGTCGACTGAGCGGAAGGCAAGTTCACGGCCAGCGAAATAGAGGTCGTTGGGTTGGCAACATATTGATTGGAACCAACCTCTACTGGGACCAGCGAAGCCAAAGTATCCCGCGCGAAGGCGTTGTTGTCATCCAGCAAAGAGGCGGGCCAACCCATTAGGACTTGCCCTGTTGCCGTGCGCAAAACGCCATCAGAATCTGGACGAAACGAGCCCGTTGTGATCAGCGAAATTGGAAAGCTGGCGGTTGGATCGTTTAGCGATGTGACATCGGTGACGGCCAAAAACCCACGGCCGTCGATGGCAAGATCTGTGGCATTGGTCGTATTGATCAGCGGGCCCTGCATATCGACCATGCGCATATTCGTGGCGCGCACCCCCCCCGCCACATAGGATGAATTGGAGTTGCCGGTCATCACCAGCGACTGAAAATCTGTCTGGGCGCGTTTGTACCCATAGGTGCCAGAATTGGCGATATTATCAGAAATAGTCGCCAGCTTACTCGCGTTAGAGCTTAACCCTGAAACGCCAGCATTCAGCGAAGATGAAATTGTCATGAAATGCGCCCTTCTGCAGCGTCGACCTATCTTTTGCCAACTCTGCATGATGCGCCTTAAGATCTGCCTAACAGCTCAAATTTGAACCATCTCATCTGAACTTCCGCAGCAAAATCACCTCGAGCCGATTGTTGCGCACCGCCGTCGGGTCTTGAGTCGCGGGTTTTCTATCGGCATTTCCACTGATGCGCGCCACGCGGTCAAATGGGGTTTTATTGGCTTCAAGCATCTGCCGCATTGCCTGCGCCCTTGCGGTAGAAAGCTCCCAATTTGGGTTATCTTTCAGCGTGATAGGCAAAGTTCGAACATAGCCGTTTACAGCAATCTGGTTTTGCGCCAGCCCAAAAACCTCAGACAACAAGGCTGCGATTTTCAGGGTTTGGTCGCGCGGATTAGCCGTGCCTTCTTCAAACAACGGATCGTCAGGCACATCAAAAATTTCGACAACCAAACCTTCGTCTGTAACCCTGCTGATGACATGACTGAGCAGCCGCTTCATCGTCATGCTTTCGCCGCCCTGCGCAGTCAGCGCGGTTTTTACCTGATCGAGGACTTTTTGTTCTGCCACGCCCGCCGAGGTTTGCGGCCCGGTTTCGCTGCGACCACGGTCTTCCTTGCTGGGCTGATTACCAGTCGCCCCCGTGCCCGTCTGAGCAAGCGCGCCTTCGACAAACAGAGAATCCCCGCTAAACATATCCTTGCCACCACCCGAAACCCGCGACACCGCGATGGTCGGGTTAAAATAATCTGCAATGCCTTTGCGTTGCTTTTCCGTCGTCGCGTTTAACAGCCACATCAGCATAAAAAAGGCCATCATGGCCGTCACAAAGTCAGCATAGGCCACTTTCCACGCCCCACCGTGATGGCCGCCACCCTTGATGACTTTTTTACGCTTGATGATGACTGGCGCGACATCTGATTGCCCAGCCATTCACTCACCCATTTATCAAACACCCAAGCTCAGGTGTAACCGATCTCGGTGCATAAGGGGTTAAGTGGCGGGATTTTAGGGAAATGCCTTATATTTGCCGGAATTCAACGCTCGCGCAGGGCGAGGCTGGATTTATACAAAGGCTTGGTCAGATAGGTCAGAATGGTCTTGCCGCCGGTTTCCAGCTCGACATCGGCCTGCATCCCAGGTCGAATTTCCAGACCGCGCTGACGCTCGGTGAACTGGCTGCGATCCACCGCAAGCGTGACTTTGTAATGCGGATCGCCATCGGGACTGCGCGACCGCTCGTCTTTAAACGTATCGGCGGAAATGAACGTCACCTTGGCCTTTAGAGTGCCATAAATCGTGTAATCATAAGCCGTTAGCTTTACTGTCGCCTTCAGCCCCTGATGCAGCGAAGCGATGTCGCGCGGCTTTACACGCGCCTCGATGAACAGATCGCCGTCGACGGGGATCAGTTCCATAATCTCTTCGCCCGAGCGCACAACGCCGCCAATCGTGGTGATCGACAGCTTGTTCACAATGCCGCGCATCGGTGCCACCAAAGTCGTGCGCGACAGCTGGTCTTGCGCCAGTTTCAGCTTTTGCCGCAGCTGCGCCAGATCGCTTTCCACCTTCGAAAAATCGGTGGCGCGTTCCATCTTGGTGGTGGTCTGCGCCTCGGCCAATTTGCTTTGCGCATCGGAATAGGCCTTGCGGGCGCGGGTGACCTCGATCAGCGGCGCGATGTCTTGCTTGTACATTTTTTCCAGCAAATCGCGCTCTTGCGAGGCTTGGTCCAGCACCGCTTTGGCACCTTCGACCCGCGCAGCGTAATCGCTAAGTCGCGCCGCCAGCAGCGCTTTTTCCGAAGCCACCACTTCGGGCACCCGCCCCGCAATTACCGGGGGCGCATCAAAGCCTGCCTCGCCGTTGATTTCGGCATCAAGCCGCATCCGGCGAATTTCCAACGTAGCGATTTGGTCGGAATAATCATCCACCGCTGCCTGATACTGGGTGCCATACAGCCGCGCCAAGGTTTGCCCCGGCTGCACCAGATCGCCTTCGGCCACGTTCAGCTCGGCCAGAATGCCGCCTTCTAGGTTTTGAATGATTTGCGGGCGCGACGAAGACACCACCTCGCCCTGCGCATGCACAATCTCGTCCAGCCAAGCGAAAGAGGCCCAAAGCAGAAACACCACCGCGACGCCCGCGATCATCCATATGGTGCGGCTGGGGCCGCGCTGTTTTTCGGCAAAGGCCTCGTCAAAGCTTGCGATGCTCATCTTGCAGCCCCTGCCCCAAGCTGGATTGTCAGCGGCTGTGCCGCGCGCGGCAGTTGCGGCGCAGAGGCTTGATTGACCGGCGCGGACCCAGCGATCAACATCTGGCCATTGGCAGCCGCAACAGCAGCAATCGCGGCAGGGGCCTCATGCGCCTTGTTCAGATGCGCCAGCACAGCTTCGCGCGGACCATCAACAACCAGTCTGCCGTTTTGAAAAATTACCACGCGGTTGGTCAATTGCAGGATCGGCACGCGGTGGGTGGCAATAATCGCGGTGCGGCCTTGCAGCCAAGTTTGCAAACGGCTGACAAGGGTGTTTTCAAGCGTCTGGTCCAAGGCGGCGGTGGGTTCATCCAAAATCGCTACCGAAGGGTTTTGCAGCCACAGCCGCGCCCAGCCAATGCTTTGCCGCTGGCCCACTGACAGGCCTTCGCCCATCTCTTTGATCTCCAGATCCAAGCCCCGTGGATGGTTGCGCACAAAGGGGCCAAGCCCAGAAAAATCAAGCGCTTGGAACAGGCGTTCGTCGTCGCGCTCCAGTTGCGTCATGTTCAGATTGTCACGCAAGCTGCCCGCAAACAGCCGCACCTCTTGGCCCAGATAGCCGATGCCTCGGCGTAGATCGCGCGGATGCACCTGTGCCAGATCAACGCCATCGATCAGCACACGGCCAGCGGTAGGATCATAAAGCCCCGCCAAAATCCGCAGGAAGGTGGATTTGCCCGAGCCATTGGTGCCCAGAACGGCAATGTGCTGACCCGCGGGAATTGATAGGCCGTTGATCTCGACAGTGGGGGCCGATTTCGGGTCATAGCGAAACTCTAGATTGCGAATTTCAAACGCGCCCGTCAGCTTTTCGCGGCGCAGATAGCTGCGGCCGGCCTCATTTGATTGATTGGATTTCGCAATCGCTTCCAAGCCATTCAGCGCAGATTTGACGTTGGTCCATTTCGACAGGGTCGATGCCAAGGCGGCCAAAGGCCCAAGCGTGCGGCCTGTCAGAATGCCGATGGCGATGATGGTGCCCACAGTGAAATCACCGGCAAACACCAGATAGGCCCCCGCAACCACCGCCAGAATATAGGTGCCCTGCTGCACCGCTTGCGCCCAATAGCCCAAAAGCGCTGTCAGATGCCGCTGATCTGAAGATTTCACCACCGAAAGCGTCGAAAGCTCGGACCAGATCCGTTTGACACGGTCTTCCCCGCGCTGGGTGGTGACGGTTTCTGCCTCGAATATCGCTTCATACAGCAGACGGGCGGCGCGGGTGCTTGCGCCTTGGGTCTCGGCGGTCAGCGCCACCATTTTCTTTTGGAATAGAAAGCCGGGTGCGACCATCAGTACGCCACCAATCACCAAAATCCACACCAGATTGCCCCCAATCGAGGCGACAAGAGCAAGGAAAATCAGAATAAACGGCAGATCAGCAAGGGTGCCTATGGTGCTGGCGGTGAAAAACTCGCGCACCGAGGAAAACTCACGCATGGCGGCAAACAGGCTTGAAGGGCTGCGCTGGCCGGGGCCGTGCTTCATGCCCAACAGTTTTTCCATCAGCCGCGATTGCACCGACAGCTCGATCCGCTTGCCGGTCACATCCATCAGGCTCGAGCGTGCCAGTTTCAGCGCCGCTTCCATCAAAATCGCCAGCATCGCACCCAGCGCCAGCACCCAAAGCGTGGGTTCAGACTGATAGGGGATGACGCGGTCATAGACCTGCATCGAAAACAACGACACCGCCACAGCCAGCAAATTGGCCACCAAAGACCCCGCCGCCACTTCCATCAACTGGCGTTTATAGCGCGGGAATTCACCCCAGAACCAATGCGGTTCGGGTTTGTTTTCGATATGGCGGCTGGCCAATTCGCTGATCGTGGTCTTGGCCCTCAGCATGCGTCCGGTATAAACTTGGGCGAAATCGGCAAAGCTGACCTCGGCGCGCATATGCTCTACCGAGGTATCATAGACCTCAACTCCGTCTTCGGTTTGCCCCAAAACCAGCACGATCTGGCCCGAAGACATCTCGGTAAGCGCCGGCCAGTGATCTGCCGTTGGAGCAGTGATCTGATCGACCGAAGCGGTCATGCCCAAGGCGCGCAGGGCGTGGGCAACCTCATCAATCCCAAGCCTGCCGCTGCTGGCCGCAAGCTGGATATTTTCCAGCAGATCAGGCACCGCAAGTTCAGTGCCAATTAGCCCAGCATAAACCGAGGCAAGCTGCGCGCGCGACAAAGCGCGGTTGCTGTGGCGAGGGCGAGAGGCGCGGGCGCTGGGAGCAGGGCGCGTTGCAGCGGCGCCCGAGCGGCCTGCATTCATATCGAAAGCTACGACGCGGTCATCATTCACAGGCTTGCTCCATCAACCAATTCACCCCTATCGCGGGCGATTTCCAGCTCGGTCAGTGCGATATCATAGGCCAATGCGGTCTGATCGCGCTGAAGCCGCGCATAGGCGTCGTATTGGCCAACCAGTTCCAAAAGACTGCGGCGGCCAACTTTGTATTGCGTGGTAAAAAGCTCTAGGTTGCCGGCGGTTTGGCGTAGCACCTCTGCGCCCTGCGCCTGCCGCGAGGCCAGAGACGCCCTTTTTTGTTCAAGCGTCACGCTGCGGCGGTTTGCGGCCTCGGCGGCTTCGGCGGTCTGACGCGCCACGACATCGCTGGTTTGGCGCAGCGCCTCCATATCGGATTTCGCTCCGGGATTAAGCATCCCCATGCCGGTCAAGCGCAGCGCAGGAGCGGCCCCATCGCCGCCGATCCCTGTTGAGGCCGCAAGGCCAAATTTCATATTCGCCAATTGCAGATCAGCTTGCGCCAGATCCCGCGCGCCCTCACCCCGCGCCCGCAGAACCGTCAAGGGCTCCAAGTTGGCCGTGGAAATCCGATCAAGGCCGCGCAGACCTGTCAACGGCTGACCCGCAATCACAGCCAACTCTGCCAAGGCTGCATCGGCCGCGCGGCGGTCTGCGCTGACGGTGGCCTGCATCTCGGCAATGTGCTGGTCGATCACGCGCTGCTCGGACAGATCAGAGATGCCGCCTGCGACCCGTTTTTGCATGATCACTGAAAAATCGGCCAGTTTGGCCGCCGCTTGCTCTGACACCACCGCCTGCGCCTTGGCGCGTTCTGCCGTCACATAATTCGACAGCCCGTCATAAACCCGCTGGTTCATTGCAATCGATAGGTCTACGGCGGCAACCTCGACATCTGCGGCGGCAAAGGCACGCTGCGCTTTGCGGCCACCGTTATCAAACAGCGCCTGATCCAACAGCAGACTTGTCGCCAGCCCGCCCAAAGAGGTCAGGCTAACGCTGGGACCGATCGAGGGCAGCCAGTTTTTCGCGCGCGCCTTGGCCTTCAGCTGGGCGACGCGCAGCTCTGCCTGCCCCGCCCCCGCACTTGCTGCAACAACTGCCCCGGCCACTTGCGCATAGGGACCACCCGAGGGCAGCACCGACCGGCGCGCCTGCAAATCCGCAATCAGCGCCGAGCTTTGCCCCGAAGCCGCAAGGTTTTGTGCCGCAGTGCCTTTCGGCTGCGCAACCACCGCAGCCGGCTTGGTCAGAGGGTTCCCCCCCGCCATGCAGGCTGACAGCAGCATCAGCGCCGCCAGTGCCGGACCACGGCTGCGAACCGCAGTCCAGGTTGCAAAAGTGCAGAGCCTTGGCATCTTCAAATATCCGATCACACGCCGGTATGGTTGACGATAATATCCGAGTCGATCAGCACGCTGGCCCCAGCCGTACCCAGATTATAGAGGTTATAGCTTTCTCCGTTGATGATCTGGCTTGAATGGGCATCGGTTGCACCAACCAAGTTGACATGGTCATCGCCTGCACCCGAAATCGTCATCGACTTGTCTGGGCCTGTCAGCGCATTTACCTGCGCTTCGGTCAGGGTCAATGTCGCATGCGAGGCGGTCAGGTTGATGGTGCCAAAGTCGAAATGATCCAGACCCGCGCGCGATAGATCGACCGTAGTCTCGCCCGTGGTCGAGCGGATATAGAGCGTGCTGGATTCATTGCCCGCGGCGTCTTGACTGCTGACCACCAGATAGCTGCCATCAGGCACAGGGCTATTGTCAAAATAGCTCCGCGTGATCTGCTTGGATGATCCGTTGATATCAGCAGTGCCATTCAAAGTCCCCGAAGGTGTGATGTCGATCACTGTGCCAGTGGCTGCAACCATATGGAAGGTGGTGATATCTGGCGTGGTTTCGGTGACGATCCCCGTGATCTGGTTGCCGCCGCCCTCGTCGCGGATAATCCAAGGGTCGTTTGGCGCAACAGTGTCAAAGGCAAAGTTTTGGTCGTAATGCGCAACGTTTCCGGCCAAATCGGTGGCGGTCACGGTGACACTGCGGCTTGCGCCACTGCCCTGCCCCGTTGGCAAATGCGCGGTGTCAAAGGTGACAGACCAATTGCCCGAAGCATCCGCAGTGGTCTGCAAATCAATCCCATTTTGCATATGCACCACGACCTGCGCGCCCACCTCGGCCGTACCTGCCACAACCAAGCCATCCACGGCTTCGGTTGCGTTCAAGATGCCGTCGCCCGCCAAAGGCGCAGCCGGCTTTTGGAAATTGCTTACCTGCGTATCAACCAAAACGCTGGAGGTAATCGGCGCCGAGACGTTGCCATAGCTGTCGGTTGCCACGGCGGTGATCTGCATCGAATGCATCTCGCCTGCGGTAATCTCGCCTGGGGCGAAGGTATAGCTCCAGGCCCCATTGCTGACGGTGGCCTGATGCTCTGCGCCATTGCCAAGCTTGACCATGACAGTCGAGCCCGCTTCGACCGTGCCGCCCACTTTCAGCCCGCCCAGCGCTTCGGCGGCGTTCAGAACCGCGTCAGCTTTTATAGAACTGGTATTGGTCAATGTCTGAGCGAAATTGCTAACCAAAGTGTCAACCTGCACTGGCGAGGTGACGGTGGCCGAGCGATTGCCATAGGCATCGGTCGCATAGGCCGAAATCGCCATGCTGTGCAGATCGCCCGGGGTCACCTCCGAGGCAGGGAAGGTATAGCTCCAATTGCCGTTGCTGACGGTGGCCTGATGCTCGACGCCATTGCCCAGCTTGACCATAACAACCGAACCGGCTTCTACAGTACCGCCGATCCGCAGGCCACCTTGGGCTTCGGCCGCATTTAATACGCTATCGGCTTTAACAGAGCTGGTATCGGTCAGAGTCTGGGCAAAATTGCTGACCAGCGTATCGACCTGGACCGTCGAGGCGATGGTGTTCGACACGTTGCCATAGGCATCCGTGGCATAGGCGCTGATTGGCATTGTGTGCAAATCACCTGTGGTGATTTCGTTTGCGGCGAAAGTATAGCTCCAGCTGCCGTTCGACACGTTGGCGGCGTGATAGCTGCCATCGCCCAGCTTGACCATCACGCTCGAGCCTGCCTCAACCGTGCCGCTGATTTTCAAACCCAGCTGCTGTTCGGCACCATTCAAAACCATATCGGCCTTGATCGCACTCGTATCGGTATTGGTCAGAGCAAAGTTGCTGACCAAAGTATCCACCTTGATCGGCGAGACAATGGGCGGAGACACATTGCCATATTTATCCGTCGCAATCGCGGTCAGCTGCATATTGTGCAGATCGCCAGGTGTGATTTCACTTGCGGCGAAAGTATAGCTCCAGCTGCCATCGGTCACGGTCGCGGCATAGGTGCTGCCGTTGTCCAGTTTCACCTGAACCGTAGAGCCCGGCTCGACAAGACCACCAACGGTTAGACCTTGTGCCGATTCCGCGGCGTTCAGCACCCCGTCCGAGCCTGCACTGCTTGCGCTATGGGTGAAGGGCTGCACCACCGTATCAACCACCAGCGTATCATTTGCCGAAACTTTGTTACCGGCGCTGTCGGTCGCGGTCACAACGACAGGAATTTCATACTGGCCAGGGTTCACCTGAGTGGTCGGGAAGGTCACAGTCCAAGTGCCATCTGCACCCGCTGTGGTCGACTGGGTGTTGCCATTGACCAAAACATCAATCTTGGCGCCCGGTTCGCTGGTGCCGCCAATCTGTACCCCATTCTGATAGGCCACCCCCGTCTCGACATGCGAAACGGTCTTGGTGCCTTGGTCAATCGCCACAACCGGAGGCGTGGTGTCGGCGGGTTCACCAGAATTGGTGCCACCCGTACCACCTGTACTTGTCGTGCCCGTGCTGGTCTCGCCTGTGCCGCCTGTAACCGTATCGGTGCCACCCCCGCCAGAGACGCCAGCGCCCAGCACCGCCAGACCGCCCGCCGCAGCCGCAGCCGTGCCAACTCCACCAAAGCCACCCAAAAGCCCCGGAATAAACGGAGCCATGCCTGCCGGTTCGTTGGCCGCAAAGGCGGTATCCACGACCGTGTCGGCGGTCGTAAAGCGCAGATCGTCCAGCGGGCTCCACTTATCCCAGCCGCTCACCGGGCCATAATCGGCAAACAACACGCCGTCGCCGCTTGGCTGTACCAAAACTTCGGTCATCTCGCCATCAGCAGAAATATACAGGTGGTTCTCTTGCCCCGGTACTGCATTGAAATAATTGCTCAACACGACCATCCGGCCATCTGCCAGCCGGATCAGCAGATCGCCGCCCTGCTGTTCATAGGCCACAATGGATGTCTTTGAGAGGTTCAGCGATATGCTATCGCCAGCACCGATCTGGATGAAGTTGCCCTGCGTATCGCCTGCGACACTGCCATGCTGCTTTGCGCCCGCAAAATCGCGGACGGCGAAATCAATCGCCTGAACCATTGTACTACTCCGCCTCAAAAACCCAAGCTTTAGCGCCTGGAGTGTTATTAGCCCCATTTTTGAGGCCTATTGCCTTCATCAATACTTTGATCTGGACACAATTTCTAGTCCTTTGATTGAATTTTATATACTTTAGGGACTTATTGATCTCAATTTCGCCACAAAAGCGCGACTTTCGCTACAAAAGCGCAACAGTCGGCGGGGAAATAGCTGACATTTTAGGGGAAATTGCGCGATCTAGAGGCAGATCAGCCCAGCCTTGGCGACAAAACCACTAAGTCTTGCGGTGGCACCCAGCTTTCTCAACGTTTTGACTGTTGCGCAAAGAACCAACCGCGCGCAAATCTGCGGCAAGCCCGCACAGTTTTCCAACCAAAGCTGCCCAAGCCGAACAATCGCCGCAGATTTGTCGCAATCCTCAGCCCTATATCCCGAAATTCATCCCGCGCCAAAGATAGCGCGGTCTCCCCTTGGCTCCTGATCCGAAATTTGCCAAATAAGACGCGTAAGAAAAAAGGATTTTATGATGACAGGCACGCCCGCCGCAGCACCGCTCTCGCAAAACACGCTGACCCATTTGCAGCGGTTGGAAGCGGAAAGCATCCACATCATGCGCGAGGTCGTGGCCAATGCCGAAAATCCGGTGATGCTTTATTCTGTGGGCAAAGATTCGGCCTGCATGCTGCATCTGGCCAAGAAAGCCTTTTATCCGGCACCGCCGCCGTTTCCCTTGCTGCATGTCGACACCACTTGGAAATTCAAGGCGATGTATGACTTGCGCGAAAAAGCCGCGCGCGATGCCGGCATGGATTTGATCGTGCACCAAAACCCCGAAGCCATGGAAAAAGGCATCAACCCCTTTGACCACGGCAGCCTACACACCGATATGTGGAAGACCGAGGGGCTGAAACAGGCGCTGACCAAGTATAACTTTGACGTCGCCTTTGGTGGTGCGCGCCGTGACGAAGAAAAGTCGCGTGCCAAAGAGCGGATCTTTTCCTTCCGCTCGGCCAATCACCGTTGGGACCCAAAAAGCCAGCGTCCCGAGCTTTGGCGGCTTTACAACACCCGCAAGGCCAAGTCCGAATCCATCCGCGCCTTTCCGCTGTCGAACTGGACCGAGCTGGATATCTGGCAATACATCCATCTGGAAGGCATCGAGATCGTGCCGCTGTATTTCTCGGCTCCGCGCCCTGTGGTGGAACGCAACGGCATGGTGCTGATGGTGGATGACGACCGCTTTCCGCTTGCGCCGGGCGAAGTGCCGCAGATGAAGTCGATCCGCTTTCGCACGCTGGGCTGCTATCCACTGACCGGCGCGGTGGAAAGCACCGCCGCCACCCTGCCCGAGATCATTCAGGAAATGCTGCTGACCACTACATCTGAACGTCAGGGCCGCGCGATTGACCACGATCAAGCCGCCTCGATGGAGAAAAAGAAACAAGAGGGGTATTTCTGATGACCAATCCAGCCCAAGACCCCGTTTACATCGCCGAAGACCTGATCGCCGAGGACATCGACGCCTATCTGCTGAAACATCAGCACAAAACCATGCTGCGCTTTATCACCTGCGGGTCGGTGGATGACGGCAAATCGACGCTGATTGGCCGACTGCTTTACGACAGCAAGATGATCTTCGAAGACCAGCTTGCCAGTCTGGAACATGACAGCAAAGCCCATGGCACCCAAGGTCAGAACATCGACTTTGCCTTGCTGGTTGACGGGCTTGCCGCAGAGCGCGAGCAGGGCATCACCATTGACGTCGCCTATCGGTTTTTCGCCACCGACAAGCGCAAGTTCATCGTCGCCGATACCCCCGGCCACGAGCAATATACCCGCAATATGGTCACAGGCGCCTCGACCGCCGATCTGGCGGTGATCTTGATCGACGCCCGCCAAGGGGTGTTGACCCAGACCCGGCGGCATTCGTATCTGGTGCAACTGCTTGGCATTCGCAACGTGGTTTTGGCGGTGAACAAGATGGATCTGGTCGGCTATAGCCAAGACCGTTTTGACCAGATCGTCAGCGAATATGCGCAGTTTGCCGAACAGCTTGGCATGACGGCTTTCTTGCCAATCCCGATCTCGGGTCTGGCGGGGGATAATATCGTCACCCCAAGCGCCAATATGGGCTGGTATCAGGGGCCCACCCTGCTGGGCCATCTGGAGGAGGCGCCGATCAATGTGGCGCGCATGGCGGATGAAGCCTTTCGCATGGCGGTGCAATGGGTGAACCGGCCTAATCTGGATTTCCGCGGCTTTGCGGGGCAGATCGGGTCAGGTGCGGTGCAACCCGGTGATGCCATTCGGGTGCTGCCTTCGGGCAAGACCACCACGGTGAAATCCATCGTCACCTATGGCGGCACTCTGGATCGCGCCGTTGCAGGGCAGTCGATCACCCTGACCTTTGCCGATGAAATCGACTGCTCGCGCGGCGATGTGATCGTGCGCGCCGATGCGCCTTGCGAGGTGGCCGACCAGTTCGAGGCGACCTTGGTCTGGATGGACGAGCACGAGATGCTGCCTGGCCGCCCCTATCTGTTGAAGATCGGCACCCAGACCCTGACCGCCACCGTCACCGAGCCGAAATACGAGGTGAACATCAACACGCTGGAACATCTGCCGTCGCGGACCTTGGCGCTGAATGCGATTGGCGTCGTCAATATCTCGACCGACCGCGCAGTGCCGTTTGAATCCTATGCCAAGAACCCCGATCTGGGGGGCTTTATCCTGATCGACCGGATGACCAATGCGACCGTGGCCGCTGGCATGGTGCATTTTGCACTGCGCCGCAGTCAGAACATCCATTGGCAGGCCTTGGATATTGACCGTGCGGCGCATGCCTCGATCAAGAACCAAAAGGCCAAGGTGGTTTGGTTTACCGGCCTCTCGGGTTCTGGCAAATCGACGATCGCCAATATTGTTGAGAAGAAACTGCATGCGATGGGCAAGCATACCTTCCTGCTTGACGGCGACAACGTCCGCCACGGGTTGAACCGCGACCTTGGCTTTACCGATGCCGACCGCGTGGAAAACATCCGCCGCGTCGGCGAGGTGGCCAAGCTGATGTCGGATGCCGGGCTGATCGTGCTGACCGCCTTTATCTCGCCCTTCCGCGCCGAGCGGCAGATGGTGCGCGAGATCATGGCCGAGGGCGAGTTCATGGAGGTTTATGTCGACACCCCGCTAGAGGTTGCCGAAGATCGCGACGTCAAAGGCCTTTATAAAAAGGCCCGCGCTGGCAATCTGAAGAACTTTACCGGCATCGACAGCCCTTACGAGGCGCCAGAGGCCCCCGAGATCACGGTCAACACCGTCGCCCTCACCGCAGAAGACGCGGCAGAGCAGATCATCGCGGCGCTGCTGGCCAGCTAAGATCAGGCGGCGGGGGTTTTCAGGCGGGCAAGTTGCACCGCCAAAATCCCCGCCGCTGCGATAGCCACGCCGATCATATCGGTTAGATGGATCTTTTCGCCCAACAAAAGTGCGGCGATCAGCACACCAAAAAACGGGTTCATAAAGTGGAAGGCCGAGGCTTTTACCGCGCCAACCCGCCCGACCAGCGTGAACCACAACAGCGTGGCCGCCAGCCCCGGAATCAGAATCTGATAGGCAAAGGCCGCCAAAAACCGCGGGCTGATCTGCGCAGTCAAAGGCTCGCTGACCCCAGCGACCAACGCCAGCACCACCGAGCCCACCAGCATCTGCAAGCCGACCACCATCAACAGATTGCCGCCAGATGTCGCACCCCGCATCGTCAGCGTCGCCACCGCCAGCGCCAAGGCCCCACCGATGCAGAGCAAAATGCCAATCGGATCAGCGCCACCCGAAAGCCTGCTGCCCATGATCAAAGCCACGCCCGAAAACCCAGCCAAAAGACCCAAAAGCCCAAGATTCGAGACTTTTTCGCCGCGCATGACCCAGCCAAGCAGCGCCACGATCAACGGCATGGTCGAGGCGATAATCGCAGCCAAAGACGCTTCGGTGCCCTGCAGCGCGATAAAGTTAAAGCCCAGATAAATCGCGTTCTGGCACAGACCAAAAACGATCACCGAGCGCGCCTGCCCGGGCGTCAGCCGCCAGCTTTGGCCCAGCGCCCGCGCGACCACCACAGCCAGCAGTCCCGAAATCAAAAACCGCATCGACAAAGCCGCCAAAGGCGGGGCAGCGGCCACAATAATCCGCGCCGTGGCAAAGGCCGACGACCACATCAACGAAAACGTCAGCCCCATCGCGATTGCGCGCAGATCCATGCCAGCCCCCATGTAAAAAGGGCCGCCAAATCGGCGACCCTTTCCGAAACCCTTCAGCGCAAACTTATGCGTTGACGATGTCTTTCAAAGCCTTAGCGATGGCGAATTTCACCTGCTTGTCAGCTGGCTTGGTCATGGTTTCGCCGGTTGCTGGGTTACGCACTTGACGCTCTGGACGGGCCTTGCAAGCCACTTTGCCCAAACCTGGCAGGGTCACTGCGCCGCCAGCGGAAACTTCGCGCGACACCACAGCTGCGATCGCGTCCAAAGCAGCGGTTGCAGTTTTCTTGTCGGAATCCATCGCATCGGCAAGAGCTGCAACAAGCTGGGTTTTGGTCATCGGTTTGTTCATTTTGTTCATCCCTTGGTTCCGACCCGCTGATTTTTGTGCGGGCCTTATTTGCCTGTCAGGCGGATAAAGTGGCTTTTCACGCTTTCGCGGTCCAAGGCAAGCTCTTTTTGGCCGAGAATAAGGTGTTTTTGCGATTTTACAGGAAGGCTGTTTCCTCGAAACTACGCAACTTGCGGCTGTGAATTCGCTCTATCGGCATATCACGCAGCTTCTCCATCGCGCGAATACCAATTTCAAGGTGACGCGAGACCTGAGTCTTGTAGAATTCAGACGCCATTCCAGGCAGCTTCAACTCGCCATGCAAGGGCTTGTCCGAAACGCAAAGCAATGTGCCATAGGGCACGCGAAACCGAAAGCCATTCGCCGCAATCGTCGCACTTTCCATATCCAAAGCAATCGCGCGCGATTGGCTTAGACGCCGGACCGGGCCAGATTTATCGCGCAACTCCCAGTTGCGGTTGTCAATTGTCGCCACCGTGCCCGTTCGCATGATGCGCTTCAGCTCGTAGCCCTCCAATTTCGTCACCTCTGCCACGGCTTCTTGCAGCGCGATCTGGATCTCGGCCAGCGCTGGGATTGGCACCCAGATCGGCAGATCGTCGTCCAGCACATGGTCTTCGCGCAGATAAGCATGGGCCAAACAGAAATCGCCCAAAGACTGGCTGTTGCGCAGGCCGGCGCAATGGCCAACCATAAGCCAAGCATGCGGGCGCAGCACGGCAATATGGTCGGTTGCGGTTTTTGCATTCGACGGCCCGACGCCAATATTCACCAAGGTAATGCCGTTTCCGTCGGGGCGTTTCAGATGATAGGTCGGCATTTGCGGGGTTTTGGCATGCGGATTGATCACGCCATCCGGGCGGGTAATCTCTTGATTTCCCGTCGCAACAAAGCTGGTGTAGCCCTGCGCGGGGTCGGCCAAGGCGGCCCGCGCAATCGCCTCGAACTCTTCGACATAAAATTGATAGTTGGTAAACAGCACATGATTCTGGAAATGCACCGCATCGGTCGCGGTGTAATGCGACAGCCGCGCCAGGCTGTAATCAACCCGCTGCGCGGTAAAGGGCGCCAGCGGCTGCGAGCCATCGGCGTTATGGGTTAGGGTGCCGTTGACAATATCATCATTCGTGGTGGCCAAATCGGGCACATCAAAAACATCACGCAGGCTGAACTCCAGCACGCCTTCCTGCGGCACCGAAACCGCAGGGTTGCCCGCAACCGCGAAATGCACCGGAATAGGCGTGTCAGAGACGCCAATCTGCACTGGAACCTTGTGGTTCTGCATCAAAAGATCCAGTTGTTGAATCAGATAGTTACGAAACAAATCTGGGCGGGTGATCGTGGTTGCATAGACGCCGGGGCTGGCAACATGGCCAAAGGCAAGACGGCTGTCGGTCTTGACATGGCTGGTCACCAAAAGCCTGATCTCGGGATAGCAGGCGCGGATGCGGGTTGCGGGCCGGCTGCCGGTTACCGCCGCACTGAAATGGGCGGATAAAAACCGCGTGGCTTCGGCATAAATCGCCTCCAGCCGGTCAACCGCAGCTGCGGCATCGGTGAAAATTTCTGATTTTGGTTGATCTGGGGTGCGGATGACCGCTTGTTCGTCGTTCATATGCTTTGCTTCTCGATTTTGATCGGCCATCTAAGGGCGAAACTCACGATTTCGCAAGTGAAGTCTTGATGACAGCGCAAAAGCTGTCAGATCTAAGGCGGCTGAAGGAGCGCGCGATGAAAACACTGCTGGTCTTGGGATATGGCTATTCTGCGGCCGCTTTGGCTGCGCGGCTGTTGCCGCAGGGTTGGACGGTGCTTGGCACCACCCGCGATGCAGCCAAGCTGGATGAAATCCGCGCCCAAGGTGTGGAGCCGCTGCTTTGGCCCTGCGAGCTGCGCGAAGCCTGCCAGCGCGCCAGCCACATTCTGGCCAGCGCCGCCCCGAATGAAGCGGGCGATCCCTTTTTGCAGGCAGCGAGCAGGGCGATTGCGAGCTCGGGCGCCTCATGGCTGGGATATCTTTCAACCACGGCGGTTTATGGCGATCACAATGGCGCTTGGGTGGATGAAGACACGCCAACGACACCACAATCTCAGCGCGCTATCCTGCGGGTTTTGGCCGAAATGCAATGGCTGGCACTTGATCGGCCTGCACATATCTTTCGGCTTGCCGGCATTTATGGCCCCGGACGCGGGCCTTTCAAAAAGGTTCGTGATGGTACTGCGCGCCGTATTATCAAACCAGGTCAAGTGTTTAGCCGTATTCATGTTGATGATATCGCCCAAACATTGCAAGCCTCGATGGCCCGCCCAGATGCAGGCAGAATTTATAATCTTTGCGACAACGACCCTGCGCCCCCCGAAGATGTCATCGGCCATGCTGCGCAGCTGTTGGGTCTGCCGGTGCCGCCTGAGGTTGCCTATGACCGCGCCGAGATGAGCCCGATGGCCCGCAGCTTTTACGGTGAATCGAAAAAAGTCAGCAATCAACGAATGCGGCAAGAGCTTGGGCTTGAGCTGATTTACCCGACTTATCGCGAAGGCTTGGCGGCCTTGCTTGCCGCTGAGGAAAGCTAGGAGTAACTTCGCACCAAGGCGCCGGCCACCAAGCTCCAGCCATTCGCTGCAACAAAAAAGGCAAGTTTGAACGGCAGCGACACCACAGCTGGCGGTACCATCATCATGCCCATCGACATCAAAACGGCGGCGACCACCAAATCAATGATCAAAAACGGCAGGAAGATCAGAAAGCCAATCTCAAAAGCGCGCTGAATCTCTGAGAGGATAAACGAGGGCACCAAAAGCGAAAGCGGTGCGTCAATCGGCGCAACCTCAACCACCACAGGCCGCAGATTCTGCATCGCGGTAAAGGTATCACCATCCAGCCGTGCGGCCATAAAACCTCTAAAAGGCGAAACAATCAGAGGGATCGCCTGCTGAATATCAATAGTACCCGCATTCAGGGGCTGCACGCCCTTCACCCAAGCCTCGGTGAACACCGGGTCCATCACAAACCAGGTCAGAAACAGCGCAAGACTGACAATCAGCATATTGGGCGGTGCCTGCTGAAGCCCGATTGCTTGCCGCAAAATTGATAAAACCGTCACGATAAAGGGGAAGCAGGTCACCATAACGGCGATCCCCGGCGCAAGGCTCAGGAGAGTCATCACCGCCAACACCTGAATCGAGCGCGCCGGGAGCGATCCGCCGTCGCCAAGGTCGAGGGAAAGACTTTGCGAGATGGCAGGAGAGGCCATCATCGCAAAAATGACCCCGATCAGGACCAGATAGAAATATTTCAAAGCCCGCCCCGCAGATTGGCGACCTCGGTCAGGCGCACGGCAAGCTGACCAGTGGCATCGCCTTCAACCTCTTGCAACTCGCCTCGCGCGATCAACCTATCGCCGACATAAAGCTCGACCGGGTCGTCAACGCGGCGGTCCAATGTCAGCACCGCATCGCGTGAGAGACGCAGCAAATCGCGCACCAAAGGTCGGGCTTTGCCGACCGAAATCGTCACCTCGATTGGCACTTGGCCAAAAGGGTTGGCGTCGGATAATTCATCCATAAGTCCGTTCCTTTTCTGGAAGATCAAAGAATCCGCGCACCGCAGCCGAAATATCTTTCGTGGCACGATCAAGGTTGATCTGAGTTTCGATGGCGCCCAAGCGCAGATAGACCTGCCCCTCGCTCAGACTGGGTTCTTCCATCACCGTAATGGGCAAACCCGCGGCCTGTTCCAAGACCGGCTCAATCGCGGGTCGTGCCGAAGGGCTGATCACAAGCGTGATTGGCACCTCGGCCATTTGTTCGGCCAGTGGCAGCAAGATGTGCAAAATCGTTGGAGACAGGACATCTTGGGCAAGTGTTGGCAAAAGCTTATCAACGACTTCTCGCAAAAGTGGCTCGATCGCGCGCAAAACATGGTCGCGCGCCTCGTGATAGGTAAAGCTAAGGCCTTGCAGATTGCGCGCCAGATCGGCGCGGATCTGCGTCTGTTCATCCGACTGCGCGGCCATAGCATCCTCCCAGCCCGCCGCATAGCCTGCCTCATAGGAGGCAAGCTTGGTTTCTTCTAAGGCAAGCGTGTCGAGAACAACGGTACGGCTGCTACCCTCTTCCACCTCGATTTCAAAAACTTCAAGTTTCAGCATCATCACTGAACCTCTTCTTCCTGTTCCATCCATCCGCGCAGAATTTCGACAGACTCGCTTTGCCGCTCCTCAATCAGGCGGCGCAATCGACTAACCGGATCGCTGTCGTCCTCTTCACCGCCAAGCCCCCCTGAAACCATCGGAAGCGGCGGCAAAAAACCATCATCAATTTCACCATTCAGCACCGGCCCACTCGACAAATCACCAAATTCGGGCAGCGAAAACGGGCTACTGTCATCAGGCAGTGCCGCCCGCGTATTTGCTGTTAGGATCGGGCGGATCACGAAAAGCCCCAAAACCAAAGCGACCAAGGCAAGCACTGCGGTTTGCACCAGAGTCATAATATCAATCATGCCAAAGCTGAACATGCTGGCCTGCGCCATCTCGCCGACGGCAACAGGCAGAGGTTCAAAAACCATCGATTTTAACGTCAAGATATCGCCGCGTGCGCTATCAAGCCCGGCGGCCGAGGTCACCAGCTCGCGTAAGACCGTCAGTTCAGCCTCGGGCCGCGGCTCATTTGTGACGGTGCCATCGGCGGCCGTAACCGCCGCGCCATCCACCAAAACGGCAATCGAAATTTTGCGCACAGCCCCGGGTGATTTGATCAATTCGCGATTGGTTTCAGAGACTTCGTAATTCACCCGCTCGCGCGTTTCAGAGGTTTCATTTTTACCGCCGCCGTTCTGGGCGGTATTATTGGGCAAATTCGAGGCGACGGTGACATCCTGACCACCTTGCGTACTCGAGCCGCTTTGCTGAGTGTTATCGGTTGAAATCGCAACACGCGCCTGCGGGTCAAAACGGCGCTCTTTGATCGATTCAGCGTCCGTGACCACATCGACGGCCACCTCGACAACCGCTTTCCCCGCGCCGACTCGCGCTGACAAAAGCCTTTCAACATTCTGCTTAATCTCAGCCGCTTTGCTGTCAGCAGTCACATTTGGCGCAGAAATATCGGTGTCAGAGGGTATAAGCCCTGCAACAGAGTCAATCACCGAGACCTCCTCCGGCGTCATGCCTGGAACCGAAGCCGCAAGCAGATGCCGCAACGCCTTGGCCTGCAAAGGCGCTAAATTGCCGCCAACCGAAGTGATCGTCACGCTCGCACTGGGCTGCACCGCGCGCTGAAAAGGTTGGTTGGGTGCTTGAGCAATGTGGACCCGCGCGGCGCGAATCTGCGGATTCGCCAAAATGGTACGCGCAAGCTCTCCCTCTTTGGCCCGCCAATAGGCCGCATCAAACATTTGCGCTGTGGTGCCAAATCCCGAGAGCGAATCAAGCAGTTCGTATCCCATGCCAGAATTCTTCGGAAGCCCCTCCGCCGCAAGCGTCATTCGCAACGAATCACGCTGGTTTGCTTCCACAAAAATGGCCTCTCCCCGCACCTCATATTTGGCCGCACGCGCATCCAAAGCCGCAATCACATCACCTGCGGCCGAACTGTCTAAGCCGGCATAAAGCAAGGACATTTCGGAATTTCCGGCTATGCGCGACATGCCAAAAACCGTCATGAAAACCGCAAGCGTCGCCCCAAGAACAATGAAACGTTTGCGGCCATCAAGGCCCAGCCATATCTGCAACAAATTCTGCACGCTCAGTCTCCATATTCGGGCTTCTGCCCCTAGAAACCAGTTTTGGCGGATTGGCCTTAACAATCGGTTAGTGACCAGCGGTCTATGTTTGCAAAGCGAACAAGAACGGAGGGCCAGGTGGCAGAAGACGCAGAACCACAGGATGTGGCACCCAAAAAATCATCGAAAAAGCCCTTGTTGATTGGGCTTATCTTGGCAATTTTGCTCGGCGCTGGCGGGTTTTACGCAACATGGTCTGGGCTGATTCTGGGCCAAAAGGAAGCGCACGCCGTCGAGGAGCATCCCGTCGATTCTTTGCCAGCCATTGCCTTTGTGCCGTTGGACCCTTTGGTGATTTCCTTAGGGTCGGATCGGGAAAGTCGCCATTTGAAATTCACCGCGCAGCTAGAGGTAAATGCCGCCTATGCTGACGATGTCACACATTTGAAACCTAGAATTTTAGATGTTTTGAACGGCTATTTGCGTGCGCTCGATGTTGCAGAATTTGATGATTCCACAGCTTTGGTCCGGATGAGAGCGCAGCTTTTGCGCAGGATCCAGATTGTCACCGGAAACGGCCGCGTGCGCGATTTTCTGGTGACCGAATTTGTTTTGAATTGAGGAACGGATCATGGTGCTCATTGCAGATGTTCTTATGGCGGCGGGGTCTTTCGGGGCGGCGATTTACTGTTACGTCCTGTCGGGACGGCTCAAGAAATTCACCACACTCGAAAGTGGGATGGGCAGCGCAATCGCGGTCTTGTCTGCGCAGGTTGATGACATGACGCGCGCGCTGGAACAGGCGCGGACTGCGGCGACGGGCTCGGCTGAGGGGTTGCAATCGCTCACCGCACGCGCCGAGGCGGGCGCGGCGCGGCTAGAACTCTTACTGGCGGCATTGCACGATCTGCCCGACGCCAAAGCGCCTGTCGCCGAGGCGCCAGACACGACAGAGCAAGATCGGCGATTGCGTGTCGTTCGAAGGCGCGCGCAACGGCCTGGTCTGGAGGCCGCAGAATGAAAAAGCCACGCAGCAGCAGCGGACGCGGTTCGCTCTTAATTGTTTCGCTCTTTCTGGCCACATCAGGCGCCCTGCGCCTTGGTGCGGGCTTTGGCGCGGCACTGGCCAATTCAGAGATAAAACCAGCAGAGCCACCAGCGGAGCAAACCTGTAGCGAGACACCCTCTGCCCTTGCCGAGGCGCTGCGCAGCAAAGAACAAGGACTCGCAGCGCGCGAAAAGGCGCTTGCAGACCGAATTGCAGCCCTGGCCCTGTCCGAGGCTGCGATCGCAAAACGCATAGAGGAGATGACAGCTGTTGAAGATGAGTTGAAAAAGACCTTGCAGATGGCAGATGGCGCGGCAGAACAAGACCTTGCGCGTCTGACCGCCGTTTATGAGGCGATGAAACCATCCGATGCGGCAAAGGTCTTTTCAAAAATGGCCCCGGAATTTGCCGCGGGTTTCCTTGGCCGGATGAACCCGGGTGCTGCGGCCGCTGTTTTAGCTGGCATGCCCGCGGACGAGGCCTATTCGATCTCAGTGCTTATCGCAGGACGAAATGCCTTGGTCCCGAAAAACTAGGGTCAGCCTTTCTTAACTCCTCTCGACGATACTGATCAAGCAACAGCGCAGGACTTTAGAATGTTTGGAATTGTCGGGATTGTCGTGATCCTCGTGATGGTTTTTGGTGGATTTGTCATTCACGGCGGCAATCTTGCTCCGATTTTTGAAGCGCTGCCATTCGAGATGATTATGATCGGCGGCGCGGCCGTAGGGGCGTTTCTTGTCTCGAATGATCTTGCCGCTGTCAAACATACCGCGAAAGATGTTGGCAAGGTGTTTAAGGGCCCAAAGTGGAAACCAAACGACTATCTTGATCTGCTGTGCCTGCTGTTTGAATTGATTAGAATTTCGCGGTCCAATCCCGTCGGATTGGAAGAACATATTGAAAATCCGAATGAATCTTCAATCTTTGGGAAATATCCAAAAATTCAGCATGATCACGAAACGGTTGAGCTGATCGCAGATACCTTTCGCGCGGCTTCGATGAACTACGACGACCCGCATCAGGTCGAAGAGGTGCTCGACAAACGCGTTGAAGCGTCACTGACCCATGCGCTGCACTCCAGCCATGCGCTGCAATCGATGGCGGACGCCCTACCGGCCCTCGGCATTGTCGCCGCTGTTCTTGGGGTAATTAAAACCATGGGCTCGTTGGACAAACCGCCCGAAATTCTTGGCCAAATGATCGGTTCTGCGCTCGTTGGTACCTTTTTGGGCGTGTTTCTGGCCTATGGTATTATGGGCCCCTTTGCCGCACGGGTAAAAACGGTTGTCGAAGATGATGGCCATTTCTACCAGCTTGTACGCGAGGTTCTTGTCGCCAATCTTCATCGCCATGCACCGAATATCTGTATCGAGGTGGGTCGCCAAAACACACCGCACCACGTTCGGCCAAGCTTCTCACAAATCGAAGAGGCCCTTCGGGCACTCAAACAGGATGTGGCATGATACGGATCGCTTTATGCCTTTGGCTGGCTTGTGCGGCGCAAGCCTTCGCAGCACCAGTCCAAGTGAAAGCTGGGGAACATAACGGCTTTACCCGCATCGTGGTCGACTATGGCAAAGCAGTGCAATGGCAAATGGGCCGAACTGACGACGGCTACGAATTGCGGATAGAGGGCGATCAACCTGAATATGATTTTACGGACAGTTTTAAGATCATTGGCACCAGTCGGCTGGTGTCACTTTGGGCCGATCAACCTGCTGGTGCGATGAGAATGGGCGTAGCCTGTCAGTGTCACGCAATTCCCTTCGAGTTTCGGGAAGGGATCATTGTGATTGATCTGCGAAATGGCCCTCTTCCGAAAGGCTCTTCCTTTGAAGACCCTCTGCCCACTTTGCCCACTAAAGC